>JAISVP010000055.1 GCA_031271475.1 Oscillospiraceae bacterium
GACGGGGCGGGGATAACCATTCCCATTCTTACATCGGATGTCTGTTTAGGAAAGGGTGACAGGAATGAAAATACCGATATGGGGAAAGACTATATCCGACTGGCTGAAAAGTTGGATGTGAAATATGTACGGGTGCTGATTTCCCCGAATATAAGGCAGGAGCCTGTCGATACGGATGAGGCTGCTCTGCGTATGCGGATTTTATGCGATTACGCAAAAAAACACGGCGTTACCGTGCTTGTTGAAACCAACGGGGTTTTGGCGGATTCCGATGTTATGCTTAAGTTTATTGAAAGTATATCCCGCGAAAATGTCGGCGTGCTATGGGATATACACCATCCGTACAGATTTTTTGGCGAAGCTCCCGAGGACACTTACGGGAAGCTTAAACCGTATATTAAACATGTTCACGTCAAGGATTCCGTAATGCAGGATGATACTGTAATTTACAAAATTATGGGAAAAGGAGACATACCTGTCCGGAAATGTTTGGATCTGCTCCGGCAGGGCGGTTATGACGGGTTCGTTTCCCTTGAATGGATGAAACGCTGGAATCCTGTGCTTGAGGAACCCGGACTTGTATTCCCGCATTTTATGGAGTATATGAAAGATGGCATTTAGTTTTGTTACTTTATTCCTGTTTTTGGGAACTTTATTTGAACTGGTGGCTTTTTGTATGTTAAGGCTTATCGGGCTGTTCGGTATTCCGGATTTACTGCCTATTGAGCTGACAATGCTTGCTTGGTGTATACTGAGTGCGGCGGCGGTTTATATTGCCGCACGCCTTTCATTGGCGTATGCACTGCGCACCGGCGGCACGCCCATAAAACGCAAACGGATTTTTTTTGCAGTGGTATTTGCCGCAGTTATTGCGGCGAATCTCGGAATTTTCCGTCTGTTTCAGGCTCACAGTATAGAGCTGTTCGGGGCTGCTAATGTTTTTGAAGTAATGTGCAGTGATAATTTGGACGCTGTGGATGTTCAGAGCAGATACGGGCCTATGACAGGGTTCCGTATGGTTAATGCTCTGTTTGATTTGTGTGCGTCTGCGACTTATATTGTGCAGGGGATATGCCTTGCGGCGGTTTTCCCGCTGACGGTGTTAAATTATAACAAAAGGCTGAGGAAAAATGGAGATAACCAGAAAAACAAACGAAACGAAGATCCGTCTGTCGGTATCGCTTGACGGCGGAAAAAGCAGTATCTCAACCGGTATTGGCTTTTTTGACCATATGCTTACGGCGTTTTCGGTGCACGGCGGATTCGGAATAAATTTACACTCTGACGGGGACTTGAATGTGGACGGACATCATACTGTTGAGGATGTCGGAATTGTCTTAGGTCAGGTCTTTAATGAATTGCTTGGGGATAAGTCCGGGATAGTGCGGTTCGGTCATGCCGTAATCCCGATGGATGAGTCGTTGTGCGAGTGTACGGTGGATATTTCCAACCGTCCGTATCTTGTTTTTAATGCGGAATTTACCGGAGGATGCGCCGGGGAATTCGATTTGTGCCTGACTAAGGAATTTTTCTATGCGCTGTGTATGAAATCGGGCATTACTATGCATATAAATGTGCCTTACGGGGAAAATGACCATCATAAATGCGAGGCAATATTCAAGGCCGCCGCTCATGCCCTTAGGAAGGCTGTGCAAAAATCTGACTGCGAATCGGTGCTGTCAAGTAAAGGGATGCTGTAAAAATGATAGCTATTATAGACTACGGTGCGGGAAATATTTTCAGTATCATGAACGCTCTGAATTATATCGGGGCGGAGTATGTGCTGACTAACAGTGCGGATGTTATTTCCGATGCTCACAGGCTCATTCTGCCCGGTGTGGGCGCGTTTCCTGAAGCTATGGAAAAACTTAGAAAATCGGGGCTTACTGATATAATAAAATCAAATGCGAAAGTAAAACCGCTGCTTGGGATCTGTTTGGGAATGCAGATGCTTTTTGATTGCAGTTATGAATTCGAGAAAACTTCCGGTTTGGGGCTGATTCCCGGCGAAGTTATACCGCTGCGGGAAATGTGGAGTGACTCTGCCAGCAAGCTTGATGTGCCTCATATGGGCTGGAATAAGCTTGAGGTTATCAATGACTGTCCGCTTAATATAGGTGAGGAATACGTTTATTTCGTCCATTCATACGCGGCGCGGTGCGAGGACGGATATATTTGTGCATACTGTGACTACGGCGGAAAAGTTCCTGCTCTTGTTTATAAGGACGGCGTATACGGCGCGCAGTTCCATCCGGAAAAAAGCGGTGAAAAGGGTCTTGAGATTTTAAGGAAGTTCAGTAACCTCTGATAAATATGTATTCGGTATGTTAACCGGAATTATTGTAAATTAGCCTAACGGAGGATGTAATCCATGCTTATTTTTCCTGCAATAGATATAAAAGACGGCAATTGCGTAAGACTGTTCCAAGGGGATTTCTCTACCGCACAGCGTGTGGCGGATTCCTATCTGGATACCGCGCTTAAATTCCGCAGTGCGGGCGCGGTTTGGCTGCATATGGTTGACCTTGACGGGGCTGTTAAGGGCCGGCCTGTGAACAGTGAAATCTTCCTTGACACTGTGAAAAATACAGACTTAAAGGTTCAGATAGGCGGCGGAATCCGCACGCCGGATGATATTGAATTCTATGTTAAAAACGGTATTTCCCGCGTTATTTTAGGTTCAGCCGCATTGAAAAATCCGCAAACCGTTAAAGATGCGGTAAAAGAATACGGGGATAAAATAGCCGTCGGCATTGATGCTAAAAATGAAATTGCCGCTGCTGACGGTTGGCTTTCCGATTCCGGTGTAAATTACATAGATCTTGCAAAGGAAATGGAAAGCATTGGGGTTAAGTGCATCATTTTTACGGATATTTCCAAGGACGGTACGCTTTCCGGCGTGAATATTTCCCAGCTGAAAAAGCTTTCCGAAAATGTAAAATGTGATATAATCGCAAGCGGAGGCGTACATACTGTTAAAGATATCCACGCCTGCCGACAATTGGGGCTTTACGGCGTTATCTGCGGCAGAAGCCTCTATAACGGTACCTTGGACTT
>JAISVP010000096.1 GCA_031271475.1 Oscillospiraceae bacterium
AGGCATACCTTAATGCTGATGTTAATGAAGATGATATCGTAGATCTTAAAGATTTAGGCGCTGAGCTTGAATATTGTATCGGGATTATTGTTATGGATCCTGATAACAGTTGGGCAGGGGCTACCGGTAAAGATGATCTTGTAAGATTACAGCCGGGTCAAAAGTAAAATTCCAATAAAAAAGCCGCCGTTAAGGCGGCTTTTTTATTACACTTTGAGGTTATATGCCGTCAGTTTCGGAACTGTTGCCGCCGGTATCTATTATTTCCACGCCGGTGTAGTAATGTTTCAGAATTTCATCGTAAAGAATACCGGAATTTGCCATGAAGTTTGCTCCGTACTGGCTCATGCCGACTCCATGCCCGTATCCTCTTGTAGTGACGGTAAAGACTTTATTGAATTTAACTTCAAAGCACGCTGAACGCAATCCTAAAATTTCACGGAATTCACGTCCTCTTATGGTTTTATCCCCGACAATAATATATTTTACGCTGCCGGCGTCTGTGACGGAATCAATATAAAACCAGTTGTTTTCAAGTTCCGGGAAAATCAGATCGGGATACTTTGCTTTGAACTTTTCCGCAATTTCTTCGGGAGTAAACTGATACTCCTGTTCGTATTTGGGGGCATATACATCGTTCAGGCTGGGTTTGCTTACCAGATAATCCACAGGACTGCCGTCCCATACATCTGAGGAATTTTCCGTATTTCCCGATGAAAGCGAATGGAATGCGGCGACTATAGGTTCGCCTTGGTAGACAATGATTTTATTAAGCACTTCATCCGCGGCTGCCGAAATCTTTGCATAATTTTCTTCATATTTTTCGCCGAAGGTTTCCCTCATCTTCTCATCTGTGAAAAAGGCCTGAAATCTTGTCGGATCATTGGAAAAATATGCACCGTTTAATTCTGCGGTCGGTTTTTGAAGTTCTTTAAGTTTTTGGCGTTCGGCATAGGTATGCACCGCTATTGCCTGTGCTTTTAGGGCTTCCGGGTGGAATGCCGCCGGCATTTCCGCGCTTACCGCACCGATTATATAATCGCGCTGCGTAACCGTTAAGACCTTGCCGGTGGATGTGTCAAGCATAAGATAATCGCTTGAAGCGTCCTGCGGTTGTCCCGATGTTTCGGATGTTTCGGGGCTTGTACTGTTTTGTGACACTGCTTTGTCCGTTCCGGATGCCATGGAATCTTTTAAAAATGCCGCACTGGGTATTCCTAAAAGCAATACGGCAAATACCGCTAAAACTAATAAATATTTTTTCATTTGAATCCTTCTTTCTGTACTTTCTTAATGCCCGGTTCCGGACGGCGAAAAAAAACTTGACAAGACTGTTAAACAGTGGTATAATAAAAAGTGTATGAACAAGATTTAGTAAAGGAGAATGAATTATGGCTAAGGATAGTATGATGGTTGGTATTAAGAGTCTATGCGATACGTTAAAGGAAAATTCCAAGATTGACCCGAAACTTTATGAAAAGTTTGACGTAAGCAGAGGACTGCGCAGATCTGACGGTACGGGCGTTGTTGCGGGAATAACAAATATCTGCAATGTACACGGATATGTTATTAACGAAGGGGAGCGCGAGAATGCCGAAGGGGAACTCATATACAGAGGATATAACCTTCTGGACATCTTGAATAAAACCGAAGTAAATAATGTATACGGTTATGAAGAGACAGTGTTTTTGCTGATATTCGGAAAAGTTCCCAGTGAACAGGAACTTAAAGTCTTTGAGAACTGGATTATTGCTTTACGCAGCGTTCCAAATGATTTTGTTATTGATATGATTTATAAAGCGCCGTCAAAAAACATAATGAATAAGCTTGCACGTTCAATTCTTGCTCTGTATTCATATGATGAGAGAGTTGAGGATAAGTCTATTGAGAATGAAGTCAGAACTGCCGCAAGACTTATTGCACAGCTGCCTGTTATAATGGCGGCGGCGTACCATGTTAAACAAAATCATTACGAGGGCGAAACGCTGTATTTGCATAATATTTCTCCTAATGAGAATACTGCACAGTCTATTCTGTCGCTTTTGCGTGTTGACAGGGAGTATACCCCGCAGGAAGCCAAACTGCTTGATCAAATGCTTATTATGCATGCCGAACACGGCGGCGGTAACAATTCTACATTTACTTGCAGGACACTTACATCATCGGGTACAGATCCGTATTCCGCGTATGCCGCTGCAATCGGTTCTCTTAAAGGACCCAAACACGGCGGCGCTAACATAAAAGTTATGGAAATGCTCGACGATTTTAAGGCGAATGTTAAGGACTTAGCAAACGAGGGACAGATTGCCGACCATATGAAAAAAATTCTTGAGGGGCAGGCAAATGACGGCAGCGGTCTAATTTACGGTATGGGTCATGCAATTTATACCCTGTCTGACCCGCGTGCTGTATTTACTAAGAAAAAACTTGAGGAATTAGCTAAAGGCACTGATGTCGAGCAGGATTTTCAGGTGCTTAAGACTGTGGAACGGCTTACTCCGGAGGTGTTTAAGGCGGTTAAGGGCAGTAATAAAACGGTTTGTGCAAATGTGGATATGTATTCGGGATTGGTGTATAAAATGCTCGGAATTCCTCAA
>JAISVP010000156.1 GCA_031271475.1 Oscillospiraceae bacterium
GCCGTTGAACAAGAGCCCCCGTTTTCTCTGATATACTTGCTCAGAGAAGACATATATACATACGGCAGTTCGGAAATCCTACCCTCGTTCATGCACTCCCACATTAGCTGAAAATACTCCGGCGCTTTGTTGCCTGCTCCGTACCCGGAACGCTCCGAAAGCCTGTAAGACGTGTACGGCATAAGTGTGAGGTTTGTTTTTCTCGCTGGAAGCAACGCGATTTCTTCATCAGTCATAGGCTTGCACACGTCTGATTTTATTCCCTCAGTGTGAAATGCACCCGTCACGACCACTATTTTCCCGTATTCCGCAGCTGCATCGGCGATCCGCCTTTTCATGTAGGATTCACGTATGAAGTTGCGCAAGTATTCGTTCGGGATCAATTCCATTTCGTCATCTTCCGTAAGTTGACGTATTGCGTTGGATTGCGTAACTACGGTCTTCCCGTAGCTGCCCGGATTGAGGTTGTGTTCAAACATACGTTCCCAGTAATCGTCATAGTCGGATTCCCCGGCATTCTTCACTATCTTTTTGTATAAGTGTCGGTACTTAATATTAAATTTTCTGTTTTTTATTTCATCTGACAGATTGGAATCATCATCACATTCCTCATCATTACCTGCTTTCTCCGTTGCCTCATCTTCATCCTGTTTAACGTGCAAATGGGGTTCAAGCCTGACCCAAACTCCCGTTGGCAAGTCGATAAACCGAACTTCTGCTCCGTTCTTTACAGCCCACAGAATCGCCCTGTATTCCGGAGAATACTCCGCAAACGGATAAATAACAGTGCTCACAGGTATTTCAGCGGTATACGAAAGTATCGCAACAGGAGGTTTTACGCCGCTCCGAACAACCTCCCTAATTAAACGGTTCGCGTCATCTGGACCTTCCACAAGTACGCACTGCGGCTTTACCTCGTCAAGGAGTTTTTCAAGATGATAAGAAGCGGCAGGAGAAAAATGCCTTACCCCGAAAAAATTTATTCGTTCAATTCTCTGCATTCCGTATACAGTCCTCTCCATTCCGCTCCGCGTTTTTTCATAATGTTTTCGAGGTATTCTTTCCAGATGAGTTTGTCTTTTTCCTCGTCTTTGACAAGTGCGCCCTGCAGTCCGGCGGCGATGTCCCTGTCGGCGACTTTTCCGTTGCCGAAGCTTGCGGAAATCGCCATAGCGTTCGTGAGAAGTGAAATTGCCTCCGCGGTAGACGGCGGACTGTTCTGCGGTTTGATTTTCTGCTTGTCATCCAAAGTCGCACCCTTTCGGAGTTCTCTGAAAACGGTTACGACTTTTAAAACGGCGTCATCCGTGGGTAACGCAGCTTTAAGCCTGTAAGACGCCGAAATTTCTTTAACCCGTTTCTTGACAATCAGAGCTTCCGTGTGAAGATCGGAAGGTGCGGGGAGCACGACAATGTTAAAACGCCGCTTCAAAGCCGCCGACATATCGTTTACGCCTCTGTCGCGCGTATTGGCTGTTGCGATTATCCCGAATCCCCGTTTTGCAGAAACTTCTTTCCCGAGTTCCGGAATGGATATGCATTTCTCGGACATAATGGAAATGAGCGCGTCCTGAATCTCCGAACCGCAGCGCGTAATCTCCTCGAATCTGGCGACACATCCGTCCTCCATACAACGGTATATCGGACTTTTTATGAGCGCGTCCTCATTCGGCCCGTTCGCGAGAAGCATTGCATAGTTCCATGAATAGCGGATGTGTTCCTCGCTTGTTCCGGCGGTTCCCTGAATAACGCGCCCCGAATCCCCACAGACGGCGGCGGCTATGTTCTCTGAAAGCCATGACTTCGCCGTACCCGGTTCGCCAATAAGAAGCAGTGCCCTGTCGGTCAAAAGCGTCGCAACGGCAACTTCCACAAGGCGGTTGTGCCCCATATATTTCGGGGTGATTTCCGTTTTTCCCGCTTTTCCGCCGACAATAAATTTGAGCACTTGCTTCGGGGACATCTGCCAGCGTTCCGGTTTTTCGTCACTGTCCTCGGCGATAAGCGCTTCTATTTCTTCCCTGTAAAGTATCTCCGCAGGCAAGCGCAAAATATCAGTATTCATGTCGGTTTTATTATTCAAAACTAATTATCCCCCTTTATTTTGTTTAACAGCTGCCTTATATAAACGCAGTAATTGCTGTCTTTCTCCATTTGCTCAAAAATTGCTGTGTACTGCGGGTTTGCGAATATGTGATCTGTATTTCTGCCGTCAGACGCGATGTTTTTCAGCACGCTGTATATATGCTGTACATCAGAATTTAACCGCTTACGCCCCTGTGCATCGAAACTGATATCTTTGTCATGATTGCACAAAAACTTAAACAGGAAATCCTGTGTTTTTTTGTATATCTTTTCCGACACAAGCTGCTTCTTTTTCATTACGTTGACAAGGTTTTCTGCATCAGATTTGTTTGTGAACAAGTCAAACCATCTTTCGTCAAGTTCGAAATCTGTCAGCTTAACATTTTGATTATTGCCATACTCATAGTAATTATCGTTTTTTCTTAGTTTCAATTTATTGTGTCGGTAGTAAACACTGAATATGTCATAGGTCTTTTCTTTTGAGTACATTCTTACGCCGATGAAGAAATAGTGCTTCAAAAACCTGTTCATTACGCTGCTGTCTGCACTGCCGCTGAAAATTTCCTCGTAAAATCTCAATTCTCTGTTGGTTTGTCTTCGCCATATGCTGTGATGCACATTTTCCAGCTCCGTAAGCGCAATTTCTTCAAGATTTATTATGCCGATATTTTTTGTGATTTCCGACACAAATTCATAAGCTGCATCGTTGTTCATTTTCCTAATCAACGACAGAAGACTTGTAAACGCAAGGGATTTTCCGTCGTAATCTTTTCCCTCACCGCATTCCAGAAGTGTCTTATAGCTTGCCTTTATAACGTCAAGTATACGGGAATGAGTCTCGGGGTCAGTACAGAGACGCGCCGCTTCCAGTGCTTCCTTGTACTTTTGGGAATTTAACGTTTCAATCATCTTGTCAATTCCAATGG
>JAISVP010000190.1 GCA_031271475.1 Oscillospiraceae bacterium
CGGCAGGCTATATTGGGGCTACCGCCCCAAACCCCGTTTCGCTTTTTGAAAAAAGCGAAACCAAAAACTTTTAAGTTAAAAGCCGCACAATACAAGCCCACGCCGGAACTCTGAACAACACACAGGTACATATGCCGCGTTTGTCCTGTGCGGTCACACACCCGCAACATTATTGTTACCGCGGCAGTTAAGCAATATATTAGGGCGTATGCCGCGTTTGTCCTGTGCGGTCACGCACCCGCCCGCCCGCGTCAGTTCAGCCTTGCTTTTATATCGTCATGGATTTCAGCGGGAACGAACGCGCTTATATCGCCGCCGAAATTGGCAATTTGCTTGACGACACTTGAACTTAAGAACATATTCTCCATACTTGTGGTAAGAAAAACCGTTTCCGCACCGTCATACAGTTTCTTATTGGCAAGCGCCATCTGGAACTCATACTCGAAATCGCTTACCGCCCTTAAACCTTTAACAATTGCCGCCGCCCCGACACGCTTAACATAATTAGCCAGCAATTCCCCTAATATATCTATAACCACATTGTCAAGTCCGGCAGTAACCTTTTCTATAAACGCCACGCGTTCGACCAATGAAAAATTGGACTGTTTTGCGGGATTTTTTGACACAAGTACAATCACCCTGTCGAACAGCCTTGACGCTCTGGTAATTATATCCACATGACCCAATGTCACGGGGTCAAAACTCCCCGGACAGACAGCTATCCTGCTCATCTTCTTTCCTCATTTCCGGAACCAATCCGTAAAACGCAATTCCTGTAGTTCCGTATTTACGTGTTTTAATCAGTGCAAGCGAACCGATTGCCGACGGAAGCGGCTGTCTTACGCGGTATTCACAGATTACAGCCGCACTGTCATTGAGCTTTACATTTTCCAATACGGGAATCAGCAATTCCCCATCATACGGCGGGTCGGCAAAAACTATATCGAACGGAGTCTGCCGGGACTTAAGAAAAGACAGGGCATCCCTGCAAAATATTTCCGATTTCCCGATAAACCCAGTCCTTTGGAGATTCCTGCGTATAACCGCGGCGGACTGCCGGCAGCTGTCCACAAAAACCGCCTGCCGTGCGCCTCTGCTGAGAGCCTCAATGCCAAGCTGACCGCTTCCGGCAAACAAATCAAGCACGCTTGCGTCCTGTATACGGAACTGTATTGCGGAAAAAACCGCTTCCTTAACCTTTTCGCCTGTCGGTCTGGTATTCATTCCGGGCGGGGATTCCAATAACGCACCCCTTGCCGAACCTGTTATTACCCGCATATAATCCTCTTCATTCACCGTATGTTTTATATTACCTTCAATGTTTACATTATACACCATCGGAAATTATTTTGCAACAGTTTTTTATACATTTTTTTTACCGGCAGTTCATTTCCCGAGAAGTTCCTTAAGTTCCAGTGCAATATCCATACTCACACCGGCAACTTTCGCCAGTTCTTCAGCGGAAGCCTTTGACAGTTCTGATTTCGTTTTATAATATGCCATAAGCTTCATTGCCTTTTTTTCACCTATCCCTTTAACCTTAGTAAGTTCCATATTTAAATTACGTTTCTGACTTTTCTTACGCTGATACGATACAGCAAACCTATGTGTTTCATCCTGTATCCTTGTAATAAGCATAAACGCACTGCGGTTTTGTGATACAGTTATCTCCGCATTCCCTGCTGCAATTGCCCTTGTACGGTGTTTGCTGTCCTTTACCAACCCGAATACAGGCACATCCACCCCCAATTCCTTAAGCACTGCGGTAACAGCATTAACGTGTCCCTTACCCCCGTCAACAAAAATCAAAGAAGGCATCTTTAAGTCGCCAGTTCTCTTTACCGTTACCCGGTTATGAGTTCCGGCGTTGGCTGGTACTGTGCGGTGACGCGGCGATTTTAAGCCGCCTTTTTTCTTTACCTCTTCGGTGTTCAGAGTTCCGGCGTGAGCTGGTACTGTATTGTTATGCGGTGATTTAAAATCAAAGCCGTTCAGAGTTCCTGCTTGGATCGGTACTGTGCGGTGACGCGACGATTTAAAGCCAAATCGGTGCTGTTCCCGCGATATGCCCGCGGGGGCTCCCCGCCCGGCGGGGGCTTCCCGTTCGGCGGGGGCTTCCCGCTCGCTGTTAGGAGTTCCGGAAACGTCCTGAGGCAAATCATTCCGGTGTGAAAAGCGGCGTGTAAGGACTTCCCGCATACACTCATAATCGTCTTGGGTTGCAACAGTTTTTATAGCATAACGCCTGTATGCGGATTTCAGCGGTCTGCCGTTTTGGAACACAGTCATCCCGGCAACCATATCCGCGCCTGACAGGTTTGAAATATCATAGGACTCAATATATTCAGGGAATTTATCCAACTTCAAAAGAGCACTCAACTCTTGCAATGCGGCAATTTCCTTTCCGGTTCTGCCGACTTTCAAAGACAGTTCCTCACTTGCGTTATTTTTAGCAAGCATAAGGTATTTCAGCAGACCGCCCTTTTGCTTATACATTAAGTTCACGGATTTCCCGGCAGTTTCCGTCAGGAAGCGTTTTATTTCGGCACTGCCTTCAAGTTCGGTTCCCATAAGCAGGATTTTAGGCATTTCATTTTCCGGGTTAGTGTAATACTGCAAAATAAAAGCTTCCGTAACATCCTTTTCAACATCTTCCATATTATCCGTATGCACATAAGAAACCGTCTCTTTTTCCTGCGATCCGAACATAAACACATCTTTATCGGCAAGCCTTCCTCCTCTGTACTTAAGCACGGCAATACATGACAGCCCACTGTTAAAGGCATGACCGATAATATCTATGCTCTTCAAATTCTCATCAAACACTTTCTGCTGCATTTGTGACTTCTCAATAGCATTTATCCTGTCCCTAAGCATAGCCGCACGTTCAAAATCAAGACTGTCCGCCGCTTTAGCCATCTCTTTTTTCAACTCGCAGGTTGACTTTACCGCTTCCGGGAACTGAGTGCCGACGGTTACCGGTGCCGTATGCGGGCTGGGCGGTTTAACAGCATACCTGTACTTTCCCCGTAACATCCCGCCCCCCTTGGGGGACTCCAAGCCGCCGAAGGGCATAAAATGAAATTTTATGCCCCGGTGACGCTTCGCGTCACCGTTTCGGGCTTTGCCCGAAACTTCGGCGGCTTGCCGTTCGCGGGGAGCAGAGTGCCCGGTTTTAATATATTCGGCAGCCCGGGCAATAAGAGCGGAGTAGTCTGTGTGAGATATTTTTCCGGCACAGACGCCGACACACTGTTTCAGGTGGTAATAAAGGCAAGGCTTTACAGGCTTGCGGGCGAACTTTCCGGAACAGTGCGGAAGCATAAACAAATCGTTAACAGCATTGACGGTTTGTCTTGTAACGGAAGAACTGGTAAAAGGGCCGATAAACCTGCCTTTCCCGCGGGTATTCATTTCAGCGGTAATTCTGGGGAAAGGCTCATCGGAAATTTTTATATAGTGGTAACCCTTGTCATCCTTAAGGAGTATATTGTATTTAGGTTTATGCTGTTTAATAAGACTGCATTCGAGAACGAGAGCCTCATACTCAGTATCGGTAACAATAAAATCGTAGTCACAGACATTCCCGACCATTTTATAAGTTTTTATATCATGTTTTGCACCGGAACGGAAATAACTTGTCACACGTTTTTTAAGGTTTTTAGCCTTCCCGATATAAATGATCAGTCCGGTTTTATCTTTCATGAGATAGACACCCGGCATTTCCGTAAGCTTTGAAGTCTTTTCCCTTAAGATCTCTATATTTTCCATTTTAACTAACCTCTTTGTGTGCTCACGGCTCCCCGCCGCAGGTTTTCCCGGTAAGCCTCATAGTACCAGCCCACGCCGGAAATCCTAACGGCGAAACGGTAAAGAAAACACGCGGCTTAAAAGTATTTTAATGCTTCAGGAGTAATGCCGTTGCCTTGGGAATTAATCCACTCCGCGGGGAAATATTTTATTTTATTGGCGGCATTTGCGGCATCAGTGTAAGAGAACTGCCGTCCTAAAGTAACCATAATTCCGCTTAAGCCGTTCAAGGCACATTCAACGGCATACGCACCCGCGGCTTCAGACTGAACAATATCGGTTACAGACTGCAAATGAGCACTGCATCTTTGCATGACGTTCAATTCAATACTGCGTACTTTACAGCCTATTTCCCGCTGTATAAGGCGTTCAAGAACTTTCCCCGCCCCCGACAGGTAAGAATGTCCGAATATATCGGTTTGTCCGGACTGTGCGGAACTGCCGACATATCTGCCGTCGGCAAAACGAATGCCTTCGGATACGGCGGCAATAACGGACTTATGCTGTTTCTGAACCTGTTTTATATCGCTTATAAACTGTTCAAAAGAGAAAGGCACTTCCGGCAGGTAAATCAAATGCACAGGAGGAGATTCCGGCACGCCGAGTACAGGAAAAAAATCATTCGGTGCGGCAGCTCCCAGAGACGCGGCAAGCCATCCGGTATCACGTCCCATAACTTCAACAACGGTTACGGACTCACAGTTATAGACCATACTGTCGCGTGCGATTTCATTTACGGTTACGGCAAGATATTTGGCGGCGCTTTTGAATCCGGGGGAATGATGTGTTACAGGCAAGTCATTGTCAATAGTTTTAGGGATACCGATAACCTGAAAATCCAAACCCTTTTCGTTTATGTACTTATCGAGTTTGCAAACCGTATCCATAGAGTCGTTGCCGCCTATATAGAATAAGACAT
>JAISVP010000201.1 GCA_031271475.1 Oscillospiraceae bacterium
GAAATTATTATAAAGGAGGGATTAAAATGGCAAAACGGAATGCAGATCCGGGCGAGGGCGGTAACTGGATGGACACTTACGGTGATATGGTAACGTTGCTGCTGACATTTTTTGTTGCCCTGTTCGGTATGTCAAGTGTAGAGGAAGACAAGTGGCTTGAATTTGTGAAAGCGTTTAATCCAAGCGTGAAAGAAGTACAACAAATAGTTATTGTTATGGAAGATGAGGGGAACGATATTATAGCTCTTCCGAATAATTCGGATAATCATGGGAAAGAAATGCCTGATGTGCCCGTAGACATTTCGATTCTGGATGATATACTTAAAGGGGAAGTTGAAGAAAGCGGTATGGGTGCAAGTATATCCGTGGATACGGGCAGCACAAGCGACAGTCAGACTGAAGATGGAGGCGGTTCGCCTCTGCCGGGGTATGAAACGATTTATATTAATATTTCAAATGAAGTGCTTTTTGAGGGCGATAAGTCTGTTATGCTTGAAGGGTCAAAAGAGATAATGGAAACCCTTGCCGAAATTTTGAAAGAGTATGAAAGTGAAATAGCGGTTCTTGGGGTAAAAGGCTTTACTGCCGATGCGGAATCCGCCGCGGACTCGTCAATGTTGTCTTCGGAACGTGCGGGGCGTATTACGAAATATTTTAAAGATTACGGTATAGACGAAGATATATTGATATCATTGGGGTTTGGCAAACGGTTTCCGGTAGCGTCAAATGATACTGAAGAAGGCAGAAAGAAAAACAGACGCGTTGAGATTTCAATTATTCCTAAAGAGACTTTTACGCCGGAAATGGCATCGCAATGGGGAAGTTTCTATTCTCAAAGAGGCGGAATTGAAGATTATTTATCAGACTGAACCGAAGGGGACGAAATATTATGAATATAGAACCGCAAATAGCAGGGGAGTCCATGAATTCGGGAATGGGTTCGGTCTGTGCGGTACTTTCATCAATTTTTGGGAAAAATGTTACAATTGGTTTAAAGTATTCTGTCTATGGAAAATTTGCCGATATAGATAAGAACCTGATTAACGGCGGAGTATATACACAGTTCCGTTTCAGCACAGATGCCGCCGCGAAAGGTCTTATTCTTTGGAAGAGTGCGGATGTAAAAAAAATTCTGAGCATTATTATGCAAATGAATATATCAGCTGAGTTCGATGAAATCATGCTGGGAACGGTTAAAGAAATAAATTCCGAAATTATCGGCAGTGCGATGTCCGTTGCTTCGGCTCTTTCAGAAAAAAAGACAGACATTGCCGCTGAGTCAATAAACTTGTTCAGTGACAGTTCTGAGATTTTAAGCTTAAGCGGAATAGGTGATACGGAACAGTCACTGGGAAGCTTTACGTTTTCCATGCAAATAGCCGGTCATCAGAGCATGGAGTTTATAATTGTATTGCCGTCGGAATTGTATATGATGTTAGCAGGAGAGCAGGAAGAGCAGGGGAAGCAGATAGAGCAGAGGGCGCAGAAATCACCGGAGATACCGGATTTGGCTGTGTCAGAGATTCCGGATTTTATTGCTGAACCGGAAACAGCTCCCGTAAGCAAACCGGCTCACGAACAGATTGAACGAACAGAAGAACCTATAGCGGAAACGCATCAGGAGTATTTTACGCGAGGTGACCAGATGGATAAATTAAGACCCGCGGTTTCAGATTCAGATTCCAGCGGACATACAGTGAAATTAGATTTGAATAAAATCAAAGAAGGCGTAAAAACTATAAAGAAATCAGTATTCCCGGATTTTTCAAGGTCTGCGAATATGATGATTTCAGCGGTGCCCGATGAGGAAGGTCCGATTATGGACGTGGTTATGGAAATAAATGTCGAGTTGGGCAGAACTAAAGAAAAGATGCGGGACATAATAAATTATGCAAAAGATACTTTGATCAGCCTTGAAAAACAGGCGGGTGCACCTGTTGACGTGATAGTTAACGGACAGGTGGTTGCAAGGGGTGATGTTATTGTTATTGACGAGAATTTCGGGGTAAGACTTACGGAAATTGTCGGTGATAATTCCTTTATTAACAGAAAGATAAAAGTGTAGCAGCCTTTGCTGAACCAGACTACAGCCGTTTCTGACGGCGTGATCTGGGCAAAGCCAGAACCCGTACGCGTTTGCGTGCGCCGATGAGGACTTCGATTCGTCTGTTCCGGGTCAAAATTACTGGTGAGAGTCTGTGCTTTTACATAAAAAACGCAGGCAGTACGTATTGTTTGATCGGCTTTTGGTGAAAAATTACACTTTTTGACGGTGTGTTTAAAGAGATTACCGCAGCTTTGCGATGTGCATACTTATGTGCTTGGAGGAGAAGTGAACGGAATAATGCTTTTAGCCGCGGCGGTGACTGTATCTGAATCGGCAGGCAGCAGCGGAAACAGCGGAGTATATTCAATTGTAACGGCAATCGGGGGACTTATACTTTTTGCCGTGATAATGGCGGCGGCATATTTCGGAATGAAATTTTTCGGAAACAAAGCCGGATATAAAACCGGAGGAAGCCGCAATATAGTCATACTTGAAAGGGTTTATTTAAGTCAGGACAAAATGCTTCTGCTTGTAAAAACAGGCGGAAAGATTATGCTGTTGGGCGCCGCGCAAGGTGAAATTACAGTGCTCTCAGAGATAGACGAAACAGCATTGGACTTAACGGAAAGAGGCAGTCCGGGACTTAGTTTTGCCAATGTTTTTGAGAATGTCATAAAGGAAAGAAAAGACAGAGATGGAAATAAGAAATAAGCTTAAAGCATACAAAGACCGCTTTAAGGCAAAAGCGGCGAAAAACCCGGTGTTTAAAAATATTCTGTTGCTCGCGTTGAATTTTGCATTGACAGCGGGGCTGACTCTTGGGTATTGCTGTATGACGGCTTATGCAACGGTAAATATTGATATAGGCAGCGGAGAGGCTACAGGCGGTATGAGTGCTTTGGATTTGCTGTTTATTATGGCATTTTTGGCGTTAATACCGTCTCTTCTGCTCTTAATGACGAGCTTTACGAGGATAATAATAGTACTTTCGCTGTTGAGAAATGCGTTGGGAACACAGAGCTCCCCGCCCAATCAGATAATAACAGGGCTTGCACTGTTTTTGACACTGTTTATAATGATGCCGGTATTGGATGAGGTGAATGAAACGGCATATCAGCCGTTCAGAGATGAACAGATTACTCAGGAAGAAGCGTTGGATATTGGTGTAATACCGTTTAAAAGGTTTATGCTTATACAGATGAATGAAGATGATTTGGATTTGTTTATGAGCATAGCCGAGGATGCCGGACAGATTAACAAAGAGGACTACACAACGCAGGAGAGTTTGCTGGATTTAAGACTGAATGTAATAGTTCCGGCATTTGTCATAAGCGAGTTAAAGCGTGCGTTTATGATGGGATTTTTCCTGTATATTCCGTTTCTTATATTGGATATAGTGGTGTCAAGTACGCTTATGTCAATGGGTATGGTAATGCTGCCGCCGTCAATGATTTCTTTGCCGTTTAAGCTGATGATGTTTATTCTTGTGGACGGCTGGTCGCTTTTGGTGGAGGCTCTTATATCAAGTTTCCATATAAGCAGTTTTTGGTAGCACGGATGTCAGAGTATAAAGGTACTAAAGATTTGAGGAATGTTTTATGACAACGGGAGATTTGGTGGAATTTTTTCAAAGCGGGATGCTGATAGTTTTTAAAATTGCCGGACCGCTGCTTATAGCCAGTATGGTGATCGGACTTATTATTGCAATCTTTCAGGCGGCGACACAAATTCACGAGCAGACGCTTACATTTGTGCCTAAACTTTTGGTTATTGCCGTAATGCTTTTGGTATTCGGGACGTCAATGCTTGACTTGCTTGATGAATATTTCAGAGAACTGTTTGTAAAAATTGCGGAAATGTAACCGGAATGGGGTAAAGACATGCTTAGCATAACTTTTGATAGTGTTTATCTGTATATGGTAGTGCTTATGCGTGTGGCGGGCGTTATAACATTCAATCCGATTCTGACACAAAGGGGCGTTCCGTTCAGGATACGTGCAGGGCTGACTGCGCTGCTGACAATTATAACAGTTCCGACAATGACAGCAGCCGCTCCCGATTTGGATTACGGTTCATGGTTTTTCTTGGCAACCCTTTTAAAAGAGCTGTTTATCGGATTTTTGTTTTCATATGTAATCGGACTGTTTTACTATTTGCTTATCGGTATCGGCGAGGTGATGGATACCCAGTTCGGGATGAGTATGTCGAAAATTTTTGATCCGGGAACGAATCTGCAAATGGGTATTACGGATAAAATTTTAAGTTTCTTTTTTGTGATGTATTTCTTTCTGACGAACAGTCACCTGTATTTGATTAAGACGATGGTGGAGTCGTATAATGTGGTTCCCGCCGGGGTGCCGGTACTGAATCTTGCGGCAGTGTCAAATTTCTGCGTTGTTTTGTTAGTATCAACTTTTTCATTGGTGGTACGGCTCACTTTTCCGTTTATTGCCGCACATTTTGTGCTTCAGATATGTTTGGGGATTTTAATGAAGTTAATACCGCAAATTCATATATTTGTGCTGAATATAGATATGAAGATTTTGCTGACAATTCTTATGCTTCTTGTTATGACGCCGTCAATTGCAAATTTTATTGACGCGGCATTGGGTCCGATGTTTACGAGTATTGAAAATGCTCTGTACTATGTCGGCAGCTAAAGCAACGGCTATAAACCAAAAGCTTAAGCATTTTTCTTGGAACAGAATTAGCCTGTTCCCGGTCATATTTTCTGTAAGAGGGGTGGGTTATGGCACAAAGTTCAAGTGAAAAAACTGAACAGCCTACAGCTAAGAAACGGCGTGACCAGCGTAAAGAAGGCAATGTAATGCAGAGCAAGGAGGTTGTTACGGCGGTTTCACTTGTAGGGACTTATTACGGTTTTCAGATGCTTTACGCGTTCACAAGCGGAAGAATCGAATCGTTTACTGAGAACTGCATCGGGACATTGACGGTAACGCACGAACAGTTTGTGATGTCGGATATGCACGCGGTGTTTTTGCAGGGGCTGCTTACAACGCTGATATGCTGTATGCCGATGCTGCTTATAGCGGGTGTGCTGGGAATCGTTCCGACAGTTGCGCAGACAAGAGGACTTGTGTCATTTAAATCGATTAAGCCTAAATTTGAGAAACTTAATCCGATAAAAGGTTTTCAAAAAATGTTTTCGCTTAGAGGTGTTGTGGAACTGCTGAAATCACTTTTGAAAATAGCAATACTTGGGGTAGTAATTTACACAACGGTAAATACGGAACTCGCACGGATAGGCGCGCTTATGGACGTTACGCTCGGAACGGTAATTATTTATACCGGCACAGTGATTATGAACGTGGTAAAGAATGTTGCGGTTTACTTTATTGCACTGGCACTTGTGGATTTTTTATATCAGTGGTGGACGCATGAAAAAGAAATGCGGATGACAAAACAGGAAGTCAAGGAAGAATATAAAATGACTGAAGGCGACCCGATGATAAAGAGCAAAATCCGGCAAATTCAGCAGCAGCGGGCTCAGGCAAGAATGATGCAGCAGGTTCCGTCAGCGGATGTAATAATAAGGAATCCAACGCATTATGCAGTCGCTTTAAAATATGAATCGGGGAAAAACAATTCTCCGGCGGTAATTGCAAAAGGTGCGGATTTTATTGCACTTAAAATAATAGATATAGGTAAAAAACACAGCATAATCATAAAAGAGGATAAACCTTTGGCAAGAGCACTGTATGAAACAGTGGATGTGGGTAGAGAAATTCCGGAGGAATTTTACAGAGCCGTAGCGGATATTCTGGCTTATGTGTATAACATTAAGAAAAAGAAGGTTTAGTATGAAACAGTTAGGACTGTTATTGCGCAACTTCGTTGCCGTATTTGTAATAGTAATAGTTACAATGCTGATTATACCGTTGCCGACAGCGGTATTGGACTTTATGTTCACATTCCAGATAGCGGCAAGTCTTATTATTCTGCTGATTACGATGTATATAAAAGACAGTTTGGAGTTTTCTGTCTTCCCCACTTTGCTCCTGATAACAACCATGCTTAGGCTCGCATTAACTATTTCATCCACACGTTCAATCCTTTCCACAGGCGGATATGCAGGGGAAATTGTGGCGACATTCGGAAGATTCGTTATAAGAGGCAATATAGTTGTCGGATTGGTAGTATTCCTGATCTTGGTGCTGGTTCAGTTTTTGGTTATTACAAAAGGTTCGGAGCGTGTTGCCGAAGTTTCCGCAAGGTTTACTTTGGATGCAATGCCCGGTAAGCAGATGGCAATAGATGCTGATTTAAGTTCCGGATTGATAGATGAACAGCAAGCAAGAGAAAGACGTGAGAAAATTC
>JAISVP010000004.1 GCA_031271475.1 Oscillospiraceae bacterium
CATATGCCGGACGCATAATCCGCACATGTTCAAGCCCGCGAATCGTCCGTAAAAATTCAATCTGCACATCTTCCGGCAACGAGGAGGACAATCCTTGCAAGTAAAATTCCCGGGTGTCAAGCCCCATCGGTTCAATAAATAATTGATGCCGTTTTTTATCGGCAAACCGAACGACCTTATCCTCGATTGAAGGACAGTAGCGAGGGCCGATTCCCTCAATTTCTCCGGAAAACAGCGGGGATCGGTGAATGTTTTCACGAATAATACCGTGAGTTTTTTCATTCGTGTAGGAAATATAGCAATGAATTTGATTTTTCAACCCCTTTTTAGAGGTATCAAATGAAAACGGGGTTATTTCGTCATCGCCATTTTGGATTTCCAGTGCGGAAAAATCGATACTGTCGCCATGAACGCGGCATGGCGTGCCCGTTTTAAATCTACGCAGCTTTATGCCTAAAGCTGCAAGACTGCCTGATAAACGGCGCGATGGCAACGCTGAATCAGGGCCGCTTTCATATGAGGCGGATCCGACATGGATTTTTCCGTTAAGATAGGTTCCCGTGCAGATAATTGCCGATTTTGTCAGATAAGCGGTTCCCAAGCCCGTAACGATTCCGTAAACATTGTTGTTTTCAATTAGAATATCCGTAATTTCTGCCTGTTTTATATCAAGATTAGGCTGTTTTTCACAAACACATTTCATGTAAAGACGGTATTTTTCACGGTCGACCTGTGCACGCAAACTGTGTACGGCAGGGCCTTTTCCGCGGTTAAGCATTCGGCTTTGAATAAAACAGGCATCAGCCGCACGGCCCATTTCGCCGCCGAGGGCATCAATTTCACGGACAAGATGTCCTTTTGCGGTACCGCCAATTGACGGATTGCAAGGCAGATTAGCGATTTGATCCAGAGATATGGTGAAAAGAACAGTTTTACAGCCCAGACGCGAGGCGGCCAATGCCGCTTCAATTCCGGCATGACCGCCGCCCACAACAGCGACATCGTATGAATCCATGAAAAACATATGTACTCCTTGCATTTTTTAAAATGTTCCACGTGGAACATTCCGGCTGCGATCCGCATGGCGGCTCAAAAACATTTCGGCACAGACACCTGTTGCGTGCACTCACGAGCTGACTGTTCCACGTGGAACATTATTTACCGACGCAAAACCGCGCAAAAACTTCGTCCACCACCGTGTCGGTTACACGCTGCCCTGTAAGTTCAAGCAATTCCCCTAAAGCTTCATCCAAAATGACGGTGATTATGTCAAAAAACTCGCCTGCATTCAGGGCTTTTACGGCGGATTCCAATGGGATAAGCGCACGGCTTAACGCCGCTCTTTGCCGCTCATTGGTCAGTATTTCCGGTGCGGCACCCGCGCCGATAAAGAGCCGACGGATGCATTCTTTTAAACCGTCAATTCCAAATCCGTTCACGGCGGAAATCCTTACCGAATTTTTAAAATGCCGAATGATGAAATTCTCATCCGCGGCAATGGGCAAGTCGGCTTTGTTCAAAACGGCAATAGCACGCATTCCGGCTAATTTCTCGCAAATTTCCATATCCGCATGTGTAATAGGCGCGGATAAATCGAAAACCGCAAGGGTCAAATCCGCATTCGCAATGCTCTTTTCAGCTCGGATTATTCCTAAATTCTCGACAGGATCGACTGTATCATGCAATCCGGCGGTGTCGGCAAGCCGAAGCTTAACGTCATCCAAAATGACGGTTTCTTCGATAATATCACGTGTTGTGCCGGGAATATCGGTAACGATACTGCGGTCTGTTCCGGCAAGGCAATTCATCAGCGAGGACTTCCCGACATTGGGTTTCCCCGCAATTACCGTAAAAATGCCGCCGCGCAACAGAATTCCGTTATCATAAACAAGCAGGACTTCATGTAAATCTGTTAGCATTTTCTGCAAGGTTTCCGATAATTCAGTGCGGTCTATTTCGGCAATATCCTCTTCATCAGGATAGTCCGCCCAGACGGCAAGCTCCGCTAAAATCCCCGTTAAGGAATTCCTTACGGAAATGATTTTTTTAAATGATGCACTTTCCTGCAAGTTTACGGCAGATTTCAACTCAAGCTGCCCGGATGCGGAAATAATATCCATTACCGATTCTGCCTTGGACAGCGGCATTTTTCCATTCAGGAACGCACGTTTTGTAAATTCTCCCGGCTCAGCGGGAACAGCACCGTTTTCAAGTGCAAGCCGCAGGAGTTTCTTGGTTACAAAAAGACCGCCATGACACGAAATTTCGGCGATATCTTCACCTGTATAACTATAGGGACTACGAAAAACGGTCAGTATGCCCTCATCAAGCATACTGCCGTCCGTATCGGTGATATGTCCAAAAGCAGCGGTATATCCGTGCATTTCCGCGATTTTCTTGCCCTTGGGATTGAAAATCTTTTCGGCTACCGCAAAGGCTTCATTGCCGGAAATACGCACTACCGATATCCCGCCGACTGCTTCCGGAGTGGAAATTGCTGCTATCGTTCTCATAAAGCAAATGTTCCACGTGGAACATTTTTAAATCCTCCATACGGTATTCCAATGGAAACTAAAACTCAATCTTCCCATAAAGCCCTTCATTCAGCTTTTTTTCGGGCATCGAACGCTTGTATTCGGTTTCAAAACTCGTTTTGAGATTCGGCCGGTAGGGTTTGTAAGACGATACCTCACCGGATTTGCGCGGCGAACGCGGTTTGCTGTCACGCTCACGCGGCCCCCGGCGTGACGGATTCGGGTTCGCATTGACCGGATATACGATTACCCGGCGAATAGGTTCGTTGCCCACAGAACGTGAATACACACCCTCAAGTTCCGCAATTTCGGTGTGAATAATTGCCCGCTCATACGGGTTCATCGGCTCAAAAGCTGACGAATGTCCGGTCTTTAAGACGGATGTGGACGCCTTCTGCGCGAGTTCCCTAAGGGTTTGTTCACGCTTTGCACGGTAGCCGCCGCTGTCTAAAATGACTTTCGTGTAGCTGTCCGCGTTTTTGTTGACGATAACATTGACAAGGTACTGTAATGAGTCCAAATGCTCGCCTTTTCTGCCGATAAGCATTCCCGCGTCCGGGGATTCAAGTTCCAGCTTCAAGAGGTCGTCCGTCTGTTCCCCGGTGACGGAAACTTCTATATTTATGTGCTTGAAAATATTCTTAATATATGCGGCGGCTTTGCTGATTTTGTCTTCCGGTATGTCCGCGACTGCCTCATTTTCTTCGGAAACACTCGGTTCCGCACTGATTCTCCATTCGCCTTTAGGCTTCCCGAAAAGCCCCTTTTTCGGTTCCTGTACTATGTTGATGCTGATTTCACCGCCCAATGCCTGTACTGCCGCGGCTTTCGCCGCTTCCAATGTTTTTCCTGTAAATATAGACATATTTTTTACTCCTGTGGCAGGTCATACCCTCAAATACGCGCGTCGATGAGGACTCGCTTAGTCCTCACCGGAATTACCGTATAAGGGCATTTCCTTGTGTCATGTTTTTGATGTTATTTGTGCATGTCCGGAAAATTTTTACTCGCTTTCGCTCTCGTCATCGTAGGAGTCTCCGTATTTTTCCGCCATTCTCCTGCGCGCTTCCTTGATTTTGGAACTGTTATATTTGTTAACTTCTTTTTTTGTCAGCGGATGCAGTCCGTCTTCATCGGTTTCGTATTCTACCGCGCCGTCATCGCGTTTTCCGCCGTTTTGCTGATTTTGCAAGGCTTGCTGCTGTTCTAACATTCTCTGCATAAGCCCCGGCTTTTTCGGCTTGGATTTCGATTTCTCACGCTGTGCGCCAATGTATGCGTCCGCGCGTTCTTTGTTGTAATACATATTCAGAATTAAGGACTGTATCAGCCCGAATACCGCTGTTGCAATCCAGTAAATACCTACCCCGGCAGGTACCTGAAATGCCAGCCATACGGAGAAAATCGGCATTCCGTACAGCATCGCATTCATGCCCGGCATAGTCGGCATTTCGGGGTTGTTCTTTTTCTGCGTGTATTGCATATAAATTGTCATGCCTAACTGCGACAGACCGGACAAAATCGGAATCAGGAACAGAATAATTGCCGCGCCGTTCCAGACTTCCGGCTTGAATGTCGGAATCGAACCTAAGTCAACATTCCCGAATATGGTGTAATTAAGACCTGCCACCTTGTCCGAAAGACCCTCGATACTGCTGAAAATTTCGGGGTTTTTCTTGACTTCGTTAAGGATTACAAGTTCCTCGCGCATTGACGCCTTGCTCAGTAAGGTTTCGTCTATGCTCATAACGATTTCTTTGGCGGCGGCAATTGCGTCCCGGCTTACGCGTAAAATATGGGTAAGCGGACGGTAAATAACGTCAATTACACCAAATAACAGCAAAATCTGGACAATCGACGGCAGGCAGCCGCCCGTCATTGATACGCCTTCTTCCTGCTGTAATTTTAACTGTTCTTCCTGTACTTTTTGCGGATTGTTAGGATATTTCTTTTTTAATGCCTGCAATTTCGGCGCTAATACGCGGTTGCGCAGCATGGCGCGGTGGGTTTGCAGTCCCACCGGAAAAAGCAGGATTTTAGTAATCAGTGTGAACAGGATAATTGCTACCCCGTAATTCTTGACTAATTCATATACTCCCCACATCAAATACCCGAACGGCACGCCGAAAAAATTATATAAAAAATTGATGACAGCAACACTCCGATCTGTTTATGTTCCTCAGAGCCTGTCCAATATCTTTTTACAGGCATCATTTTGGGTAAATTTGTCATTGCAGGGCGATAGCTCAACCGCGGATTTTTGCCTTATAAAATCAAAAACCAACGCAAAAGCATACCCGCAAAAAGATATTGGAAAGGCTCTTACTAAGGCACCTCATCGACTCCGCCCGGAGAGAAAGGGTGACAGCGTAAAATCCTTTTTAAACTCAGCCATGAGCCTTTTATTGCCCCGTATTTTTCTATGCATCCTATTGCATATGCCGAGCAAGTCGGCGTAAACCGACACGCCGGCGGTGTAAGCGGTGATATGAATTTCCGGTAAAGCCGGATTACAAAAACAAGTAACCTTTTAATCGCCATTTTTCTTTACCTCTCCGCCTTTTTAAGTCGCCATTTCTCTTTACCTCTCCGCCTTTCAGAGTTCCGGCGTGGGCTGGTACTGTT
>JAISVP010000024.1 GCA_031271475.1 Oscillospiraceae bacterium
GATATGCCCGCGGGGGCTCCCCGCTCGCCTTTTTTGTTTACCTCTCCGGTGTTGCCCTTACTTGCGGTTGCTCCTCGCTGCGAACGCGGCAGTTCAGAAGTGTTTTTGGACGCTGATATGCCCGCGGGGGCTCCCGGCTCTTTTGCCGATTTCGCCTTTACTGGCTTTTCTTTCAGAAGCTTCGGCTGCTTTACTGCTTTTTCCTTTACCGGCTTTTCTTTCGGGAGTTTTACCGCTTCTTCTTTTACGGGCTTTTCTTTCGGGAGTTTTACCGCTTTTTCCTTTATCGGCTTTTCTTTCAGAAGTTTCGGCTCTTTTACCGTTTCTTCACGCAAAGGCTCCCTTGGCAGGATTAACTCCGGTTCGTGTACCGGATACTCATTCCGGGAATTCAGAATCGGTTCATATACAGGTTTTTCCGCTTTTATTTTTGGGAATTTAGGCTGTTTTACAGCTTTTTCCTTTATCGCTTCGGTACTGCCCTTACTTGAGGGGACTTCCCGCTGTGAACGCGGCAGTTCGGAAGTGTTTTTTGACATAGATATGCCCGCGGGGGCTTCACGCTCACGCAATATGTCGTCTGCGGTCATACGCACGGGCGGTTCATAACCCATATCATCACCGTAATAAACATCCATCGGTTCTTCATAAGAGTCGACCGGGAATTCCGGTGTTTTAGGACGTTTAACGGTTTTAGACCTGCTGAACAACGCGCTTAAGCCGCCTGACTTTGGTTTCGGGGCATTCCTCGCGCCGAATCCGACTGACTTTCCATCGTTTCTGACTGTATGACGGGGAGCGGGACGGCCTTTTCCTATTCCGATAGGGGCGGGTCTGCCGGGCAATGTCCCGTTTGTGACCTGCGCGCCGCTTGCGGTATGCCCCCAATTTCCGAATCCAACGGCATCATTGGGAGCAAAAGTACGGAGCGGCCCGGTAGTATGCAAAGGCCCTGCCGTATAAGGCGGCGGAACCGGATGACGCAAAGGGGCGGTCATATGAGGAGAAGGCGGTGTATGCAAAGGCGGTCTGCCCGCATGTCTGGGCGGGGGACCCGAAGGTCTGGCAGGCCCGGGTCTTGCGGCATTTTGAGGTCTTGCGGACGGTCTGTCCGGTCTTCTTGGCACAGGCCCGGCAACACTGCGTGAATAAGACGAGGCTTCCGGTCTGCGGGGTCTTCCGGGTCTGTTAGGCGGGCCGGGATGACCGGGCGGTCTTCCTGTTTGTCTGTCCATTTCTTATAAAACTCCTTCCTAACCCCACATACCGTGGGCAATTTTACCATTCTGTATTATTATATCACATTCCGCATTCAATTGCAAGCTTTTATTTTACTAAAAATTGAAATAATACTTGACAATAATTTCAACGTGTGCTAACATATATAGTAGCAGTGTGCAGGCAGTAAGAAAACCTTAAAGAAAAAGAAAGAGTGCAGACTAAAAAGTATGAAAAAATGGATTATCTCCCGTCCGGATACGGATGCGGTAAAGAGCATGGCATTAAGAACGGATTTAAATACCTTATGCAGTCAGGTACTGATTTCACGGGGAATAAAAACCCCGGAAGAAGCCCGTGAAATTATCGGAATCAATGATCTGGAAGGGCCGTTTGTATTAAAGGACGCCGAAAAAGCGGCAGGAATAATTAACGCCGCCGTGGCGGCGGAAGAAAACATTTGTATATACGGGGATTACGACTGTGACGGGATTATCGCGGCTGCAATGCTTTTTTCGTATTTAAGCATAACGGGAGAACCCGAAAGACTGTCTTATTATATCCCCGAACGCGAAGACGGATACGGAATGAATGAGAAGTCCCTGCGCAAGTTAAAAGAGGACGGAATAAACCTTATCATCACCGTAGACAACGGCATTTCGGCAATAAAGGAAGCGGAACTGATTTATGAGTTAGGAATGCGGCTGATAGTCACAGACCATCATCAGCCCGGGGACGTGCTTCCGCAAGCGGAAGCAATCATTAACCCGCATCAGGAAGACTGTCCGTCCGCATTTAAGGATCTGTGCGGAGCGGGCGTGGCAATTAAACTTATCGCCGCACTGGAAACGGACATGCAATGCCAGCTGGAAGACGAAGAATTCGCGGACTTGTATGACGACGACCAATATATCCCGGAAGAAGACGACTGCTATATAAACACGGTACAGCAATTCGGGGATCTTGCGGCAATCGCAACAGTTGCGGATATAGTACCGCTTACCGGAGAGAACAGGTATTTAGTCCGGGAAGGGCTGAAACTGCTTAACAACACGGAAAACACGGGGCTTATCGCGCTTATAAAGGCATCGACAAACAAAAAGCCGGTACTGGACGCGTCTTCCTTGGGGTATGTTCTTGCGCCGATGATAAACGCGGCGGGACGTTTCGGCTCACCTTTGCAGGCGCTTCAGCTGCTTTTGTGCGAATCCCCGGAAGAAGCGGATGCACTTGCGGAGAATCTGCAAATGCTTAATACGGCAAGAAAAGAAGCGGAAAAAGAGATAATGGAAAAAATCCGTGAACATATAAATGAAAACCCGTCCGTACTTAACGAACGCGTAACCGTTGTTGAAGGGAAAGACTGGCATCACGGAGTGATAGGAATTATCGCCGCAAGACTTACCGAAACATTCGGGAAGCCCTCGTTTGTTATTTCCGCGGATGAAAAAACCGGGGAATTACGCGGTTCAGCACGTTCTTTCGGGACATTCAGCATATATGAATGTTTAAAGTACTGTGAGGAAGCCTTAGAAAAATACGGCGGGCATTCGGGTGCGGGAGGCTTTACCGTAAAGGAAGGGAAAGCGGATGAATTCAATAAATTGATACAGGAATATGCCTTAAAAGTACATCCGGTTATGCCGGAATATTCCATAAACGCGGTAAAGGTAATTGAGTTAAGCGAGATAAATACGGAAAATGCGGATTCCCTGAAACTGCTTGAACCGTTCGGGGAAAAGAATCCGAAACCGGTATTCGCGCTTCTTGGGTGCACAGTTGATTCGGTTACCGGCATTTCCGGGGGACAAAGCACGAAACTGCGGCTTATATCGGGGTCAGCGTCAGTATCCGCATTACTTTTCGGAGAAAAACCGGAAAATTTAGGAATTGCCAAAGGGGAAAAATACGACTTTTTGATAACGGTTGAAACAAGTGAATTCCGCGGAGAAAGAACAGTGTCGGTATATGTAAAGGATTACAAGAAATCCGGACTGAAACAGAATGTCTATTTTTCCGCCAAAGACGCATATGAAAAATACAAACGCGGCGAAGACCTGCCTGCGGATTACTATTCGAGGATGCTTCCCGACCGGCAGGAACTTATGCAGCTGTACAGCGGCATAGCCAAACCCGGAATCGGTTCAAACGCCGTATCAGCAGACAGTTTAACATTCCGGCTTGGGCTTAATTACTGTAAAATCAGAATCGGTATTGATGTGTTCTGTGAACTGAAACTTGCAAAATGGAACGCGTTTGACCGGACGGTAAGCCTTCTGCCCGCGGAAGGCAAAGCCGATCTTGCGTCATCGGAGATACTTAAACATTTGCAGTCATTAACTGACAAAAAAGAATTAGCGGTTAAAGGGTAACGCTTGCCGGGAAGCCCCGGCGGGCAAACGCGGCATATGCCCTAATATGTTTCTTAAATGACGCGTTAACAATAATGCCGCGGCAATTCAGAAATAGACAGACACAGAAAACGCGATATGCCAGCCGGGGCTCCCGGCTGGGGTATTATTACGCCGCCTGCGGGCGGCAGGCTATATCGGGGCTACCGCCCCAAACCCCGTTTCGCTTTTTGAAAAAAGCGAAACCAAAAACTTTTAAGCCGAAGGAGAAGTTTTATGTCACAGGACGAAAATTACACGGAAATATATACAATTGAACTGTTACTGCAAAAAATCCTGAACGGAGACAGAGGCTATGATGTAAGTCAGATTGTGGCGGCATACGAAACGGCAAATCAGGCACACGCCGGACAGGTGCGTAAATCCGGGGAACCGTATATAGTACATCCCATAGCGGTGGCATATATTCTTCTTGATTACGGAATGGATACGGAAACGGTATGCGCGGGACTTCTTCATGATGTAGTGGAAGACACAAACATAACGCTTCAGGATATAAAGAATAAATTCCCCCCGGTAGTCGCGGAGATAGTGGACGGCGTAACGAAGCTCGGCGAGAATTCGGAAGGGCTGACAAAAGATGAGAAGTTTGCGGAAAACGTACGGAAGATGGTAGTGGCAATGAACGGTGATATCCGTGTAGTTATTGTTAAGCTGTGTGACAGACTGCACAATATGCGGACTTTGCATTTTATGAATTCCGACAAACAGGTTGAGAAATCATATGAAACAATGGCGGTTTACGCGGCTTTTGCCGCAAGACTGGGCATAAACACCTTACGGCGGGAACTTCAGGATCTTGCAATTCATTATCTTGACCCGGTGGCGTGCAAGGAAATTGAAGACAATATGGCTCTGCTTAAAAACGAGCAGGAAAAGTTTATGAACAATGTAAAACAGCAGATTTCCGACCGTCTGTCGTTAGAGAAATTCAAGAAAGTTCCGGGCATAGACAGCCGGATAAAAAGCACCTATTCCATATACCAGAAACGGTTTGCGAATATAAGCCCGCGTGATGAAATATACGATAAGTACGCAATGAGGATTATAGTTTCGGACACCGAGGAATGTTACCGTGTATTAGGAATTATCCATGATATGTTCACACCGATTCCGGGCAGGTTTAAAGATTACGCGGCAAACCCGAAGCAGAACGGTTACCGCTCGATTCATACAACGGTAATGGGACGTGACACAATTGCGTTTGAAGTACAGATCCGTTCATGGTCTATGCATTATATAGCGGAATACGGGGTAGCGGCGCACTGGAAATACAAAGAAGGCGAAAAAAACGACAGCGAATGGGAATCCCAGTTAGACTGGGTGCGTTCGATGGTGGAATCGTTCAGCACATCGGACGATGCCGAAGAACTGATAACCACGATAAAGAACGACTTAACGCGGCAGTCCATAACGGTTCTTACGCCCAAAGGCATGGGAGTGAGTCTTCCGAACGGGTCAACCCCGATAGATTTTGCGTACTGTATACACGCGGAAATCGGACATTCCGCAATAGGAGCGGTAGTGAACAGCAGGGATACGCCGCTTGACTATGCGCTTGAAGACGGGCAGATTGTTGAAATTATCACATCAAAAGTCCCGTCGGGCCCGCAAAGGCACTGGTTAAGTTTTGTAAAAACGGGGCCGGCAAAGGCAAAAATCCGCTCATGGCTGAAAAGGAACCGCCGTCAGGAAAATATAGCAATCGGGAAAGCACAGCTTACGGACGCATTCCGGAAGCACTGGATAAAGATTCCGGAAGAAGAACTGCCGGAATTCCTTGAAGAATATCTTAAGAAGTACAACTGCAAGGATATAAACGACCTGTATGCCTCAATCGGATACGGAGGAATTTTACTGCCGCGTCTCATGCAGCATATAAAGCGCAAGGACGCAAACCGCCATGATTTTAATGTTTCGGGTTCTGACAGCGGTATTCTCATCCGACCCAAATTAGACTTCCAGTACGGCGGAGAGATTACAATAAGCGACTTTGACAGCAAGCTGAAAATCAAATTTGCCGGATGCTGCAATCCGTTGCCCGGAGATGATATTATCGGATTTGTAACAAGAGCCGGACAAGGTATAACAGTTCATATGCTTGACTGTGAAAACTACAAGGAAGGCTTAAAGAGAGCGGAAACGGCAAGACGCTGGATACCGCTTGAATGGGCGCAGGCGCACCCAACGGAAGACAACGGACAGATTCTTCAGCGCGGACTGCATATTATAGCCGGGGACAGAGTGGGACTTATCCATGATATTACGGAAGTACTGCTGAAATTCAATATCCCGATTATACATTCCCAGTCAAAAACGGATGAGAATAAAAATGCCGTCTTTTCGGCAATGCTTAGAATGACAAGTAAAGACCAGTGGGATATTATCTGTAATAGACTCCGGAAAATCCAAGGTATCCTCTCCGTACAGAGGCGTTAGCGGGGAGCCCGCTATATGGGGGCTGCCGCCCCCAGCCGGGAGCCCCGGCGGGCATATTGCGTTTTCTGTACCAATTTGGTTTTAAATCGCCGCAACATTCTTGTTAACGAGTCAGTCAAAAATCGTGCAGGTACATACGCCGCGTTTGCCACACAGTACCAGCCCACGCCGGAACTCTGAAAGGCGGAGAGGTAAAGAAAAAAGGCGGCTGAAAAGTTTTTGGTTTCGCTTTTTTCAAAAAGCGAAACGGGGTTTGGGGCGGTAGCCCCAATATAGCCTGCCGCCCGCAGGCGGCGTAATAATGCCCCGGCGGGGGTTTGGGGGCGGCAGCCCCCATATTGCCAGCGGGGGCTCCCCGCCGCCGCAACTCTGAAAATCGGAGAGGTAAAGAAAAAAGGCGGTTTAAAATATGCACCGTTGGGGAATACTAAGCATATAATAGGAAGTATAAGGAGAGATAGAATTATGAATAGTAACACATACGAAGATACATTTGGATCGACCGTAAAAAGGTATTTTGATTTTGCGGTAGAAAAGACAGGAGACGCGGTAGACGCTACAAAGAATTATGTAGAAAAGACAAGACAAAAGAACAAGATAGCGGCACTTTATGAAAAGCTCGGACGTGCATATTATGCCGCAAAAAACGGAGATAAGTTCCAGCGTGATGAAATACCGGAGCTTTTGTCGGTTATTGAAGACGCACTGGACGGGTACAACAACTTATGCGGGAAAGAAAAGAGCGTAGAATACTGTAAAAACTGCGGAAAATCCATCTCCTTCGACTCAAGATTCTGCAACCACTGCGGCGGAAAACTGTAAGCCCGGCTGACAGTTAATGTACAGTTACGGAAAAATTTCAGGGTAGACATAAGGACGGACTTACAGGTCCGTCCTTAGCAATTCCGGGGTTACTTATTTGAGGTAAATTCCTACGACTGCCGCGCCGCTTCCGGACATTACGGCGGCGGCGGCACCTCCGGCAAGCATCTGTTTTTTTATGGCAAACACTTCGGGCAGTTCCGCGGCCTGCTCAAAGATATTAAAGCACGCATACGGGAATTCCTTAAAGAACCTGTCAATATCACCGTGAACAAGTCCGCACTGCCTGTCGATTTGGGCATAAGCCTGTGCGGTTGATATGCCTTTTTTGCCCATTTCAACGGTATAATTCATTTCCGGCAAGTCGGCAACAGGGACAATATGTTCCCCAATGCCTTCGACAATAGCGGTTCCGCCGTATAAAAAGAACGGCACATCCGCACCTAAGGAAAGGGCTGCCGAATGCAGTTTTTGTTCGCTTAACGGACTGCCGAAAGCCTTATTGAGCATTTTAAGCACGGCGGCCGCATCGGAACTGCCGCCGCCCAAACCCGCCTGTGCGGGGATTTTTTTTTCTATATGTATATGCGCACCGGAAGCGATGCCCGTGAATTTAAAAAAACACTCACAGGCACGGAATGCGATATTGTTTTTACCGGAAGCGACAGCGCATTCCACAGTAATTTCCCCGGAGCCGTTCAATTCAAGCGTAACGGTATCGTACAGGAAATCCAATGTCTTGAAAACGCTTTTGATAAGGTGATAGCCGTCCGGTCTTTTCCCCGTAATATCAAGGAAAAGATTCGCTTTCGCATATGCTTTTTCCGTCATTTTAATATTCAAAGTCAATCACCGATAAAATCACGTATGACATATCGTACTCCTTAACAATTTCCGGGCAAAGCCGGACATATTCGGTAATGGGTTTAAGCAGTTCATTCCGGACAAACTCCGTAAGTTCCGAAAGCGGCATATCAAACACCGCCTTGCAAAGCGGGGAAACGGCTATGACAAACGCATTCCGGAACTTAAGCACCCGGAACGGCCAAATCCCGCATTCAAACGGTTTTTCATCCCCTAATTTACAGCCCTTTTCACGGTCAAGGAACGGGCAGTAAAACAGTTCGTTTTCAAGGCTGTCAATCTTAACGCTGTAAAAGGTACCGTGGTTGTTAAGCTCGGGCATTTCCGGGGAAAAGCGGCGGCAGCACAGATCCGTCACAGGTGAAAAACGCGGAGTTTCCCACACATCGTACCTGTCAAATATACAGCACAGCCGGCACTGAGCGCAGGTGCTTTTATTCAGTATCTTTGATAACATATTCTATCCTCTCCAGAGCGTCCTGAAGATGTTTCATAGAGTAAGCATAAGAAACCCTTATGAAGCCTTCCCCGCAGTCGCCGAAAGCCGTTCCGGGAACGGCGGCGACTTTCTGTTCCATTATGAGCTTTTCGCAAAACTGTTCGGAAGTCATTCCGGTAGATTCCACGGACGGGAATACATAAAACGCACCTTCCGGCTCGAAACACCGCAGTCCCATTTCATTAAAGCGTGAAACCACAAAACGCCGCCGGCGGTTGTATTCGCTGACCATAGCCCTTACCTCACAGTCACAGTTCCGCAGTGCGGCAATAGCGGCATACTGGCTGACAGTCGGCGAACACATCACGGCATACTGGTGGATTTTAAGGATCTGTTCGGCAATCGGAGCGGGTGCGTGAACATATCCGAGCCGCCATCCGGTCATAGCGAACGCCTTGGAAAACCCGTTAACCATTACAACACGTTCTTTCATGCCGTCAGCGGACGCAATAGAAACATGCTTCTTTCCGTAAGTGAGTTCGGCATAAATCTCATCCGAAAGCACGGCAATTCCGGTATCTTTAAGCACACCGGCAATCCCGTTCAAATCCTCAGAAGTCATAATCGCACCCGTGGGGTTGTTGGGGTAAGCAAGGATTAACAGTTTAGTTTTGGGCGTAATATTTTTAAGAAGCTGTTCCGGCAGCAGTTTAAATTTATCCCGTGCATACGTGGTAATAGTTACCGGAACACCGCCCGCAAGCCGGACTAAAGGGGCATAGCAAACAAAGCACGGCTCATGAATTAAAACCTCATCGCCGGGATTGACGAGCGCGCGTATAGTAATGTCGATAGCTTCGGAACCGCCGACAGTAACGACCGTTTCGTTATCCGGACTGTATTTCACACCTGTTTTGCGTTCGGTATAGGAAGCAATTTCCTCACGCAGTTCTGAAAGTCCGGCATTTGCGGTATAGACGGTTTTACCTTTTTCGAGTGCGGTAATAGCGGCGGCGCGGATATCCCACGGCGTATGGAAGTCCGGCTCGCCGACCCCAAGGGAAATTACCCCTTTAACATTTTGTGCTATATCGAAAAATCTCCGTATACCGGAAGGTTTTATATCCCGCACGGTATCGGATAATATATTTTTATAGTCCGTCACGGAGAAACAAATCCCCTTTCGTCATTTTCATCGGTATTCAGTATCACGCCGTTTTCCTTATATTTTTTAAGAACGAAATGGGTAGCCGTAGACAGCACATCGTCAATAGTGGACAGCCGCTGTGAAACCAAAAAGGCAACAGCCTTCGCGCCTCTGACAGTGACGGCAAGGTCATAGTCCCCTGCCATCAGAGCAACACTTTCAACCTCATCGAACTGCATAATCATATTAACGATTCCGTTGAAGCCCAGACCGGATTTAGTTTTAACTTTGAGTTCGATTATAGCACAAACAGCATCGTCATCGAGTTTATCGCCGTCAACAACGGTGGTATACCCGCGTATAATGCCGTCGTCTTCGAGTTTTTTTATTTGCCCGGCAATTTCGGACGCGGGTATGCCGAGCATTGCACCCAATTCCTCATCAGAGTATCTTGCATTTTTTTTAAGCAATTTCAATAACTCATTATTCATAATATTTTCCTTTCTCTTCCGGGAGTCCCGGTGAAATTACAGCGCTAATTGCCTGTTGGCAATATCAAACAAATCCGCAAGAATATTAGTAACAAATCTAAAACGGGCAGTTCCGTCCACATAAAGGACATCCCCCTCAAGAGGAATTTCCAGTGCGTCCAAATCCTCGGAAGACAAATCTTTAATAAAAATCTCCTCTTCCTCACCGTAACCCAAAGTCCGGCGGTGTCTTTGACTGACATTCAGCGGAAAATCCGAACCGATTCGGAGCATTTGAGCAACCACTTCGTCACGGGTTTCCACCCGCCATTCAATGGATAGATCTTCAACGGGTTTTCTGTTAAGGCTGTTGTCACAGTAAGAAACCGCCTTATATCCTCTTGCCTCAAACTTAATAAAAGTTAAGTCAATATCGTAAGTGTTAGGCTCAACATAAATTTTGGTGCCCAAAGTGGATTCTGCGGCGGCATCGGTGACATAATATTTGTAAAGCTGTGACTGGGAAACGATATTGTTAATAACAGTAATTTCCTTATTACTCGGTACTAAAAGTGTGGAATAGACAAAATAACCGAATGCGCCGACAACATAGAACAGCAGGAAAACCGTTCCCCAAACCGTTTTGGATTTTTCCGAAGCGCCGGAAGTAAAAAAGATAATAACAGAAACCGCACAAATAGGAATAATAAGAAACCACTGCCCGAAATACAGCACCGCAATGGGCAGTAACGCGGGCATTACCGCAATACTTATAATTCTGGTAACGATATGCCTGCGTGAAAAAGTCATAGTAACAGTCGGAATGACGGTAATGCCCGCCATAGCCAAAGCAAACGAATCGAGTCTGCTTATATATATGCTGTAAAAGAACGAAAAAAACGCAAGCGTATAAACAACCGCAAGATACCCGATACTGCTGAAAGCAAAGATATTGCGGAGCACTTTGTGTTTTTCGTCTTCGGCAGTGAGTTTATTTTTTTTAATATTTTCTTTCATCTGAAACCTCCGTTCATACTGCTGCACTATATTATACCATTATGGGAAAGCAATGTCAAGGTTAATCTTGCAAAAAGTCACGGAAAATAAAAATACTCTTGACACAGCAAGTACGGATGCGGTATAATATAGGATGGGTTTGTATAATGTACAGCCGTGAGGAATTACCGTACAGCCGTTTTTAACGGCTGAGGTCTGGGCTT
>JAISVP010000047.1 GCA_031271475.1 Oscillospiraceae bacterium
CGGCAGTGGGACACTGTGCGTATGTCAACGGCATTGCGTTCATAAGCGTGCGGTGCATTTCGGATGACGCGGACGATGACGGCGAGACTTCATTTGACCTGTTTCTTAAGAAGGCGGCGAAACGGGTAGCAGGAATTGTGCTCAAACTCACACAGGCAATTGAATAAAATATTAAAGCCCCTTGCCGGAAGAATTTACGGCGGGGGGCTTTTTGATTTCCGGGAATGGGAATAAAAAAAGTCTGTCCTCATATAATTGTACAGGGAGAGGGGGCAGGCTATGGGAAATGACAGACACGGACTAAGCAAATTGCAAGTGCTGCAGTCGAGGGAAAGATACGGTGCAAACATCATAACGGGGAAGAAGCGGAAGACATTTTTACGCAGTTTTCTTGAGAGTTTCGCAGACCCGATGATAAAGATCCTAATGATCGCACTTTTTATAAACATTTGTTTTATGTTCCGGGATGCAAATTGGATAGAAACAGCCGGTATTGCCGCAGCAGTGCTGCTGGCGACCTTTGTGGGAACCGTATCGGAATACGGGAGTGAAACCGCCTTTGAAAAATTACAGGAACAGGCAATGCGAATCAATTGCCGGGTAATACGGGACGGAAATATAATAGAAATCCCCACAGCGGAAGTCGTAGTCGGAGACAGCGTTATAATCGGCACGGGAGATAAAATCCCGGCTGACGGCATTTTGGTAAAAGGGAAAGTAGAGGTTGACCGTTCGGCACTTAACGGGGAAACCAAGGAAGTGGAAATCAAGCCCAACGGGGAACTGCAATCCGGAAGCATAGTATGTTCCGGGGAATGTATCATGCAGGTAACGAAGGTTGGCGATAAGACCGTATACGGGAAAATCGGGCTGGAAGTAAGTGCGCAAACGCGGGAAAGCCCGTTGAAATACAGGCTTACGGTACTGGCAAAAAAAATCGGGCGGTTCAGTTATCTTGCGGCAATATTCACAGCGCTGGCATATTTGTTTAATGTAATTTTGCTTGACAACGGGTTTGATCTTGCCGCCGTAAGAGCAATTTTTTCCGAACCGGGCATCCTTTTCGGGCATATTATAAAAGCTCTGACTTTCGCGGTTACGGTAATAGTTATGGCAGTTCCGGAAGGACTGCCGATGATGATTACGGTTGTGCTCAGTACGAATATGAAGCGTATGCTCAAGGATAACGTACTGGTCAGAAAGCTTACGGGAATCGAAACCGCGGGCAGTATGAACATCCTGTTCACGGATAAAACAGGCACCCTTACAAAAGGCAAGCTTGAAGTAAATTCGGGATTCGGGATAGGCAACAAGGAATTCCTTAAAAACGCGTTATATTACAACACATCGGCAAACATGAGTGACGGAGCGGCAATAGGCGGCAACGCCACAGACCGCGCTCTGTTAGAATATGCCATAAAGATCAACAGTACGCTAAAGCGGATGAAAAAGGTAAAAACCGTACCGTTTTCAAGCACGTCAAAATTCATGGCAACAGAATGTGTCGGGCAAGGCGGAGTACGCTACACATTTATAAAAGGCGCGCCGGAAAAGATTTTGCCCCACTGCACGGGCTGTTATGACGCACACGGAGAAGTGCGGCCGTTAGACATTGCGGAAAGGCGGCGGATAGAACGGGAAATCCAAACCGCATCGGAAAAAGCCGTAAGACTCATAGCCGTAGCCGCCGCCGACACGGGCGATCCGGCAAGTGAAGACGGACGTTTTAAAAACCTCAATTTAGCGGGAGTTTTGGGACTGCGTGACGAAATCCGGAAAGAAGCCATAAAAGGCGTCCGTGCGGTACATAAAGCCGGGATACAGACGGTAATGCTTACAGGGGACTCAAAACCTACCGCAAGGGCAATCGCGCGTGAAGCGGGAATAATCCGTGATGAAACGGATGCGGTTCTGACCTCGGAAGAGATGGCAAGACTTTCGGACGAAGAAATCGCCGATATGCTCAGACCGCTAAGACGCAGTCTTAAATCCCGGAGTTTCGGGTCTCTTATAACCGGAGCGAAGCAGAGTGAAACGGTACACCGTCTGCGGGTAATCGCAAGGGCATTGCCGTCTGACAAAAGCCGATTAGTACGCATAGCACAGGAGAAAGGACTTGTGGTCGGCATGACAGGTGACGGCGTTAACGACGCACCCGCACTGAAAGCCGCCGACATCGGGTTCGCAATGGGAAGCGGTACAGAAATTGCCAAAGAAGCCGGAGATATAGTAATCCTTGATGACAATTTCAATTCCATCTCGAAAGCAATATGTTACGGCAGAACGATTTTCCGGAGCATAAGGAAGTTCATAGTCTATCAGATGAGCATTTGTATGTGTGCGGTAGGGGTAACGGTATTAGGCTCGATGCTTGGGGTGGAATTCCCAATTACGATAGTGCAGATGCTGTGGATAAATATCGTCATGGATACATTGGCGGGACTTGCGTTCAGCGGGGAAAAAGCGCGTGATGAGTACATGAGCGTGCCGCCGAAACCGCGTGATGAGCCGATTATGACCCGTGAAATGTTTTCACAAATTGCGATAACGGGCATTTACACAACAGTCTTGTGTCTTTTTTTCCTTAAATCGGATATAATACAGCGGTTATTTGTTTCTTACGGTGAAACCTATGCAATGACGGCATTTTTTGCCCTTTTCATGTTCACGGCAATATTTACAAGTTTTTGTGCAAGAACGCACAAAATAAACCTGTTTTCACATTTATCATCCAACAGGCTGTTTTTGTGGATTATGGGCGCGGTTACGGCAATCCAGCTGTTTATAATCTACTACGGAGGAGCGGTATTCCGGACATCCGGACTGGAACTGTGGCATTTAGGAATTATTGCCGCATTGGCATTTACCGTCGTACCCGTTGACATGATAAGAAAGAAAATCACATACCGCTAGCCGGGAGCCTTTATTGGGGCTACCGCCCCAAACCCCGTTTCGCTTTTTGAAAAAAGCGAAACCAAAAACTTTTAATTAACGCGGTCGGGAGTCCCCGACCGCGTTAACAATAATGCTACGGCGATTTAAAACCAAGTTGGTACAGAAATCGCAATATGCCACCGGCGGCTCGCCGGTGCCTGTCGGGGAGGGTTGCGCCGAATCATCGGCTTCCCGACTGCGGCGATTTAAAACCAAATTGGTACAGAAATCGCGATATGCCCGCCGGGGCTTCCCGGCTTATGTGCCCCTAAAATCTGCCGTATTGGCAGTAAAGAATACACTGCCGACAGGGGGCGGAGGTAAATCACCATCAAGAGTCGCTACGTCGAAGATACTTGGAGTGGCGTTTCTTTTTCTTCTCTTCGTACATCTTGTTATCCGCAAGCGAAATCATTGTAAACAATGATACATTCGGCTCGGGAACAAAGACGGTAAAGCCCATACTTGCGTCAACATTATAGGGCTTACCCGATGAAGAATTATACTCATCCACTCCAAGGACAAATCTGTCACAGAACGACTTAGCGTCGTCCTCACTGTAATCAGTGGCGAACACAACGAACTCATCGCCGCCGAAACGCGCGCATATTTCGCCGCGGATACAGCATTTTTTGAGCACGTCACAAACAGCGCGT
>JAISVP010000075.1 GCA_031271475.1 Oscillospiraceae bacterium
TTCTCTTTTAAAGAGTTCCTTGAACAGACCGTTACGTGTTGCTATTATTATGGAATCCCCCGTACAGAATGCGGCAGAGCCGTCAAGAGTTCCGGATATTGCGGGAGAAATCTCATGGAATGCCTTCAGTACATTTCCCCATGCCGCAAACGGAATCGGTTTTTTATCCGCAGACGCATCCGGCTGTTTTGCTTCGGGAACTGTTGCGGAATTATTCACAGGTATTTCCGGCGGCGTAATCTGCTTCGGCACCGCTTGAACGGCGGAATTCTGCACGTTATGCTGAGGAGCAAAACCGTTCGGCACCTCTTGAACAGCGGAATTCTGCACATTAGACTGAGTGGCAAAACCGCCCGGCACCGCTTGAACGGCGAGATTTTGCACGTTAGTTTCGGACACGGAACTGCGGTTTAGAAATCTGATGAAAATCATCTCAACATCGGTTCGGTCACGTTTCCCCGCGGAAGCCTGCAACAAATCCAGTAAAGCAAACACCTCATTCATGCTGAACCGTGAAGACAAATCCTGCAAAATATCTTTCTCACGGGGCATACAGTCAACCGCCGCACCGCTCTTGATGAGCATAATATTACGCATTTGCCCGGAAAGTTCGGCGCAAAGCCTTCCCATATCCTTAGACTGCTCATAAAGCGAACCAATAATACTGACAATCTTCATGCAGTCCCTGTCGGCGGCGGCGCGTATAATATCGAACAGATACTCACGGCTTACCGCTCCGGCAACACTGTAGACGGTATCATCGGTAATATGGTCACTGCGGGCACTGCACTGGTCAAGCAAAGAAACCGCATCGCGCATTCCGCCGTCCGCAATAACCGCAAGCACATCCGCGGCAGTCTGTTCAAGCCGCATACCTTCTTTTTCAGCAATAAACATAAGCCGCCGTGATATAGCATCAGCGGGTATTCTACGGAAATCATACCGCTGACAGCGTGAAAGCACCGTTGCGGGCACCTTATGCAATTCCGTGGTCGCAAGAATAAACTTAACATGAGCCGGGGGTTCTTCTAAAATCTTAAGCAGAGCATTAAAAGCCGCCCCGGACAGCATATGAACCTCATCTATTATATAAACCCTGAATTTAAGCAAACTTGGGGCATAAACAGCAATATCCCTTAAAGCCCTCACATCGTCAACGCCGTTATTTGAAGCCGCGTCAATCTCAACAATATCCGTAAGAGAGGAAACCTGCGTGCAGACCTCGCACTCAAGGCAAGGGTTTCCCTGCACGGGATTCAAGCAGTTAACCGCCAGCGCAAGGATTCTCGCACAGGTAGTTTTGCCCGTACCGCGCGAGCCGGTAAACATATATGCATGGGAAGTCCTGCCGGACGCAACCTGATTTTTAAGGCTGTCGGTAATAACCTCCTGCCCTGACACATCCGCAAATGTCTGCGGACGCCATTTTGAATACAGTGCCTGATACATACAACCGCCTGTGAGTTAACTGATACGGCAAGCCGTCAGAAACGGCTATATAGAAGGTTAAGCGACAGTTAACTGTAGTAATTTCGATCGGGAACATCCTAAGCGAAGTTCTCACCGGCGCACGCATTTGCGTGCGGGGTCTTCCAGACCGCAGCCGTTAGAGCCTGTTCAATATCTTTTTGTGATTGTGCTTTTTGGTAGATTTTTGGCTTTTCTAGGCAAAATTCCGCAGTAATGCCTGTGCCTTACAAGGAATTTTAACACTGAAAAACGGAAATTTTGCTGAAAATGACACTTGCCAAAAGATATTGAACAGGCTCTTAGAAACGGCTGCAAAAATGTTGTTAGGCATAGGTGTGCAGACCGACTGCGGCACATAAAGCGATCCGTTTAATGCTGCTCGGTTCCCCGCCTGACATGGTTCACGGTGCCTTATTGCACAGAGTCTGCACGCCTATGCCTAACAGAAACTTCAACTCCTTTGACATTATAACACATACTGAGTACAATGTCAACACTTATTTTATTTTTTTGCAAAAAGTTAACGGCGCATACCGAATGACTTATCACACCCGATTTATTTTTTGCAAAAAGTTAATGGCGCATACCGAATGCCGTATCACGTTTATTTTTTTTGCAAAAAGTTAACGGCTCATACCGAATGCCGTATCACGTTTGTTTTTTTGCAAAAAGTTAACGGCGCATACCGAATGCCTTATCACACCCGATTTATTTTTTGCAGAAAGTTAAAAAATTCATTTTCCTGTTGCAATCGTTAATTTTATGTGATATAATTAAACATACAGTAACGGGAATTACAGCCGCTTCTAACGGCTGCGGTCTCGGCTTTGCCCAGACCCGCACACAAATGAGCGCGTCGGTGAGAACTTCGCTAAGCGAAATTCTCATCGGAATTACTATATGAGGTACGGCATGAAAGAAAAACTGATAAACATAATCTCAGAGGCGGCATCGGTCGTTATAGGCAAAGATAAAATCCTAAGGCAGGTAATGATGGCGGTTATAGCGCGCGGTCATATACTTATAGAAGACATTCCCGGAGTCGGAAAAACCACAATGGCACTGGCTTTTTCACGGATTTTGTCATTGGATTACAACCGTATGCAGTTCACCCCCGATGTTATGCCGTCGGATATTGTAGGGTTTTCGGTATACAACAAGGTTACCGGAAATTTTGACTATAAACCCGGAGTAATTGCCTGCAATCTGTTTTTGGCGGATGAAATCAACCGTACATCAAGCAAAACACAGTCCGCACTTCTTGAAACAATGGAAGAAGGAACAGTTACCGTAGACGGCGTTACAAGAGCATTGCCCAAACCGTTTATCGTAATAGCAACCCAGAACCCAATAGGTTCGGTAGGAACGCATATGCTCCCGGATTCCCAGTTAGACCGTTTTATGATACGTTTAAGTCTTGGATATCCGGATGTCGCCGATGAGGTTGATATTTTAAAATCACGTCACAGGGCAAATCCGCTGTATAACATAGAACCCTTAATCGGAAAACAGGATATTTTAAAAATGCAGACGGAATGCGAGTCCACTTTTCTTAATGACAAAATGTACAGGTATATAGCAAGTTTAGCGGCGGCTACGCGAACACATCCTTTGCTGAAACTGGGAATCAGTCCGCGCGGCTCACTGGCTTTAGTGTCAATGGCAAAAGCGGCGGCATGTATAAACAACCGTGACTACGTCATTCCGGACGATGTCCACGAAGTGTTTTATTCCGTATGCGGTCACCGTATTGTACTAAGCCCGAAAGCCAAGCTTGAAGGCACTTCAACCGCCGATATTCTCGGCGGCATTCTTAAAGATGTTAAAATCCAGCCGTCCGCCCGCTCATCACTTATGCGGTAGTCCCGCCTGAGCCGCCGAAGGGCATAAAATTTCATTTTATGCCCGGTGACGCGAAGCGTCACCGTTTCGGGCTTTGCCCGAAACTTCGGCGGCGGCGCGCGGGCGGCACAGGAGGTTACATGAAAGCATACATTACATTCCTTGCGGCTTTGGTTGTTTTTTTCATTTTCTACAACTCGCCTTTATCGGGAACAGCGCTTGCATTGGGAATAGCGGTACCGGCGGTTATGTATACCGGACTGCTGATTACAAGCAGGAAGTTAAGCATTGAAGTAAAACTGCCGTCAGAGCCGGTAAGAAACGGCATACCGACCGCGGTTATTACGAACAGAAGCATATTTGCGTTTCCCCGGATAGTACTGAAAGCGGAATACACACACTCGCTGTTCACCGAATCCCATACAGCGGTATTTCATACGGGCATTCCGGCAAAATCGGTACAGGCAGTTACAGTTAACAGTCCTGTGCGCAATGAATTCAACAGTTACTGCGGAACGCTCAGAGTGCATATAAAGAAGCTGTGTTTATATGACTGTTTCGGAATTTTTAAGATTAATTTAAAAGCGGGTCAGATTTTAAGCACGGATATCTTACCGAAGTTTTATGAGATTGACTTACAGGCGGACTTACATACGGAAGAAACAGAAAGCAATGAGTTTTCACAGCACATCCCCGGAAACGACCCGTCGGAAGTGTTTGCGGTACGTGAATACCGGGAAGGCGACCGTGTTAACACAGTGCATTGGAAGCTGAGTTCGCGCACGGACAAACTTGCGGTTAAGCAATTCAGTCTGCCCATAGACGAAGGTATATGTCTGATGCCGATATGCGTAAGCGACCGCCGGCAGGCAGTCCCTGCCGATAAAGAAAAAATAAAGACGGAACGCGGCTTAAAACGCCGGGGTTACCGTACGGCACCTGCCCGCGCCGGAAAAGAAAACGGCGAAGCGGCAAAGGCACTCCGCAGCTTAAAACGCCGGGCTCACCGTGCGGCAACTGCCCGCGCCGGAAAAGAAAACA
>JAISVP010000093.1 GCA_031271475.1 Oscillospiraceae bacterium
TTAGAGGAATGGGCGTGGCGTTTTACTTTCTGTGGTGGAAGCCGGAAAGTGATAAAATGAAGGAAAACAGTGCGAAACTTGAGGCAAAAGAGCTTGAGTGGAGTGATGTGCAAACCAAGGTTGCGCGTAAGGAACCTCTTAAAATCGAAATCAGCGAGGAATATGCTCAGTCAAATTCACTCGCAGACAGATTCATTACAGACTTGAAAAAATGGACTACGGCTGAAACACCGTTTGGCTATTCGTATCCTCAGTCGAGGTACATAGACGAGTATATTCAGCGGCCTCTGGACGAGTGTGTAATGAAAGTTACTAACCTTGCGGTTACGGAACCAAACGTATCGCCGGTGGCATATACTGTGGTATCACCAGTGTTTTTGCTTTATCCGCTGTTTGAGGCGGCTGATATTAATGGGGACTTTGCCAAAGATGTCGCCCAAAGACTGCATGTTACGGAAGTCCTTTCTGACCGCAGTCCCGAACAGATGGTGAAAAACACCGCCACAATTTCTTTTGTGGCTACTAAAGAGAGCATTTTGAGCTTTATTGAAAAGATAAGGCTTATTGATCAGACAGTTAGGGTTGACAATTTGAGTATTGCGGATTATACGTTCGGTGCGGATCTTGAGGCAGGTAACCCGATGATAGGGCATTCGACCGGATCAATATCAATTTCTTTCTATTCTACACAGCGGCTTGAACCGCCGGTATATTAAACTGTCTGCAAATTTGATAAAAAGGAAAAGTTACAGTTCCATATAGCGGATGCCGTGTCACGGTATCCGCTGTGCGGGCGGTAGAGCGAGGAGGCAAAGCTATGAAGAGAAGGCAAAAACTTAAGGGGACAATACTGTTTACCACAGTGTCTGTGCTGTTGGTTATAACGGTACTTGTACTGGCGACGCTTGCATTGTCCGCAGCGGCAAACAAGCGCGCGAATAATAACTATTTCAAAGATCAGTCGCTTTATACGGCTCGTTCTGTTGCCAATGCTGTAACAAGTTTCTTGGCTGACGGTGCCAGAGTAACGGAATCGGCGGCTATAAGAGGAAGAATTTCCGCACCTGCTTTGGCCAATGATATTAATTCACCGGAAGCTCATGTAGAGGCTGCGAACAATGTAAACAGTGCCGGCAGGGTTGAGCTTGATGTTGATTTCGGAAACAGTGTCGGACTTGCGGGAATCGGTGAGGTTTGGGATAACAGTATCTCGGTCGAACTGGTCGGGTATGACTTGCCGGGTTCGGATTGGTTTGTAAACGGTACCGGTAAGGGCGTTGTAAAACTCACGGTAGTAACGGAGTATCAAGGTCAGGTCAGTACCTATGACACATTTATGCTTTTAGCGACTTTGCCCGGCGGGGTTCCGCCAGGGTTTATTGTGCTTGATGCGTATGGCATGGCTGCAAATAATATTGCGGTTTACGGCCCGGCTGCTGTATTGCAGGATTCCGGGCAACAGCTGTACCGTATGGACAATACGGGCGCCGGAATACAGGAAGGTGTTTTTGGTGTTGATGTAGATTTTAACACTGCGGGTCAGTCCAGCTATTTTGTCGAGCCCAAAAAGGGTATTACATTTGAAAAAAGTGTGAACTTTACCACGTCAACAGGCGGTTTGAATTTTCCGTCGACAATGGGAGACGGTCCCAATAAAAACTACGGATACAATGAAATTCCTTACATTTATGTAGGGAAGTTGGCATATGCCCGGGGAGGCGGGGCAGATTTTAATTTCGGCGGTAACGCAAACAGGACAAAAGATAATCCTATTACACTCTATACGGGTACGTTTAACTTGCATAATGTCCGTATTCGCGGAGATCTTTACGGTTTTGACTACGCTGGCGGAACGGATCCGTCCAACGGCGACAGCACAACTTATACCATAGGTGAGGGTACTGACGGCGCAGTGACCGGAACAATAGGTGAAAATTTAATTTCAAACAGCCGGGAAGGCTGGGATGTTTTAAAGTGGACAGAGGATTTAGTTACGGGGGAAGACAATGCTCCGTTGATTTCTGGCGGCAATATCTATACCAACGGTAATCTTACTTTGGAACCCAGAACCTCCCGAATAGGAGGCGGTATTTACTGCCGCGGTGACCTTAATATAAATACTGCCCAAAATAACGGAAACACGGTAATAACCGGAGACATATACTGTGCGGGTGATTTTTCCTTGACAGTCGGGATGGGCAGTGTGCAAATCGACGGCACGGTTTATGCGGATGATCCGCAAGGTCTTGCGGCTGCTAATAACGGGGCAGGTGTTCCGGCAGATAAGATCAAGCCGTTTACCGAATTCCCGGATGAAGTCAGAGCGCGCTTGGAGTTAAGACCGGGGACGTATTCCGGCTATAATTCAGAAACCGGGAAGGTGTCTCTGGAGCCCGGTGTGAGCGTTACGGGGAATCAGCACTATAAAAATGACCCGGCATACCTTACTTTCGTAAGAAGAGCCGAAGATACGAAGAGTCAGTTTTTGCCCGGAGGGAAACCTAATTCTACGATTTATAAATCACAGCCCGAAGATACGTCCTGTTATGATGACGAGAACATTTATACGGGCGGCGGTGACGGCGGACGTCCGTTGCCTGACGGGAATGTAATAACTAAGAGCAGCACCTTTGTTGCCGGCAGACAAAACAGCAAATGGGAAAATATTACCATAAGACCGCAGCCGAATCAGGATATTTGGATTGCTCTTATTGGGTTTCAATCGACAGATGCTTCTAACAATTTTTTAGTTACAATAGATAACACAGACTGTACGGAAGAAGATCCGAAAGGTGCGATAGTCAACGGAGAAAGAACTAAAAGACTGAATGCAAATGTTAATTTCTTTGTTCCGGCAAGAGGTGACTCGCTTGCAATAGAAGCGGCCGAAAAGGCGGGCAGGGATGAGACGGCAGTTGACGGAAACTTTTCCGCAGGCAACTGTCAGATTCTCATGCAGATATACAAAGATGCCGGTACCAAAAATATTTCTTTGTATATGGACTACGACCCGGATGATGACGGAAACAGACTGAACAGAGATTTGGAATACAGACCGAATGTGTTTTTCTATATGGCTGGGATCGGAGATCCCAATGTTGAAGGTTCAAATCCGCGTTTTTCAATAGGCAATCAATTTGGATTTACCGGTTATTTGTTTGCACCGTATGCTACTGTTACTTTAAGGGAGTCTGATCAGGGATCCAATTTAGGCGGAATTCAATATTATGCGGATTCTCATCTGGGAACTCCTGACACGCCGGGAACCTTGCAAAATGAAGGTAAGGGAAATAGGGTGCTCGTTGTAGGATGCGTGGTTGTTGACAGTGTAGTAGGTATTGTGAACGTGTCCGAAATCTATATCGTTTCCCCGTGGGGACGTGACGGCGACGGCGGCGAAGACGGCGAATGGACGCCTATTAGCAACTCGTACGATTTCGGTTCGTAAACAGCAATAAATCGCAGGACGCACAGTCCGTTGCGGAATGAGGGTGATTTTTATGAATAAGAAACTGAAAGGCATGACTTTAATAGAGGTTGTAATCGCACTGTTGATTTTCGCAATTATGGCTGCGACACTGTTTATTGCCTGTATATTTGTGACAAATATGAATGACCGTACAAAGGGCATGGGCAGAAAAATCAATGATCAGGCTCCGGCTGCCGAAAATAAGGACAGAAACCGGGTCGAAGTGTGGATTGAAACCGATGCGAACGGAGATCCTATAATGGTAGATGTCCTTGATGGGGACGGCAATGCGATAGAAGATCCGAATAATCCCGGGAATAATATTACCAGACCGGACTATTTGGCTACGGATGACAACGGTCAGCAGATACATGTTGACAATGCGGAAGACGCTGTGGCTATTACATCTGCGGCTTCAATCAAGGTCGGCGGCGCAAATCTTCCGATTGACATTTTTGCTGTGGAAACGAAAGACTTTGACGAGCAGCCCGGGAAGTTCCGTTATTTTGAGACAGGGAAGTATGAAACTCAGCCGCCTTCCGGCGGCGGTGAGCAGCCGCCCGCAGACCCGGATCCCGATGCGGGGAACTAAGTAAGGAGGGTATATAAAATGCTAAGAATGATTAAAAATAACAGTAACCCGAAAAAGCCGGCATCGCGCCGGCTTAAGGGCTTTACCCTCATTGAGATGGTAATAGTTGTACTGATTTTCGGGATTATCTTCGCAGGGGTGCTTGCATTGGTCGAACCGATTACGAACCAATACAGGAATACCGCGAAATATGAGGATGCACGTTCCAACATAGATAACGTGCGGTTTTATCTTGAGGAATACCTGCGGTTTGCGGACAGAATGCATATCTATACGGGCGTTGAGAAAATGACAGATCTTGACGACCTTATGGAGCATTTTAATGATGAAAACAACCCGTTGGATTTCCATATTCCGGAAAAATCAGACACAGAGGAAATCGATGTAGCTGATGAAAACGGGAACATTACTAAAGTGACAGTTCCCGGGAAGACCGCAATCGAAAATATAAACAATGACCCTCTGCTGGTCAATGGCGGCGGTGCGGGCAGCATTCCTATGGTGTCTTATAAGGTTTTGAATCCTATTCTGAAATACAGTGATTATACGCCGATAGCCAATTCAGATAAAAAGCAGCTTAACCCTGCCCTAACGGCAAACGGCGGTGAGGAATTGGAAAAAAGGCTTTCCGGTTCCCTATCCGATTATAAAATAAAAGTTTCGGCGTTGCAGTACTTTTTAAGCCAGTTCGCACTTATTCCTGATAACCAGTACAGGACGGTTTATGCGGTTAATCCGGCTGACCTTGCAAAAGGAGCGGGCACTGATTTGGATATTTTTGCTAAATACAGGCAGAAATATGATCAGGGCTTTTTGAGTCCGTATTTGGCGCCGGCGGCGGTTGATCCTGCAACGGAGGAAATTTATACGACACTCGGTCCTTTTAATTGGAGTTCCGCAAATGTAGATGTTTCCTCTTTGAATGGTGTAACAGTTAAACGTATTGAAGTTAATTTTAACAGTGCCGGAGGATTTAACGGAATTATAACTGTTAATGGTAATTCTCTGACTCTGGATTATGGTACTAGCTTGATGTCTTATTCTTTTGATATTAATGGTGCATTAAACAGTTTGACAACTACAGCTTGGGATGCGGGTAATGGTATTACCTTCACCGTGGATGTCATAGTTGAGAAATCAGAAGGTCCAACCTACCACACAGTAACCTTTAATTCAGACGGCGGAACTGTTATAGCTCCCGTAATTGTAGAATCAGGGCAGACTGTATCCAGACCTGCCGACCCGACCAGAGCTGACGGTTGGAATTTTGACGGTTGGTATAACGGGGATGATCTGTTCGATTTCAGTTCCCCTATAAACGGCGACATTACGCTTACCGCGCATTGGAGCGACTCGTCAATAACAAAGTATGCGGTTACTTTTGTTCTGGATGGCGGTACTGCTGAATGGAATACACAGCAGGATGTTCCGGAGGGCGGTAAAGTAACCCGGCCGAGTACAGATCCGACAAGAACGGACTACAGGTTTACCGGTTGGTTTACGGATAACAGTCTTGAAACTGAGTTCGATTTTGAGAATACTTTAATAACAGGCGGCATAAATATTTATGCGGGATGGGAAGAAATATCGGAGGAAATTGACTACTGGGTACACACTTACCATCACAATAACGGTGCGAATCCGGATTCTCATGAGGTGAGACCTAAGAGAACGGAAGGCGGATATGGACCTCCCGATCCCCCGGCTTCCCCCGGTGCCGGTTATACGTTTGAGGGTTGGTATGATAATCCGGAGTTTACCGGAGAGCGTCTCTACTATATTAATTACGG
>JAISVP010000112.1 GCA_031271475.1 Oscillospiraceae bacterium
CTTTCTCTTTGCTTCTTCGGCGTTTTCTTTTTTGAAAAAAAGAAACAAAAAAAGTTTAAATCCGCACTTGCTCTTTACCACTTCGGCGTTTTAATTTTTTAAAAAAAAAAAAAAAAAACTTTTATGCCGCACTTTTTCTTTACCTCTTCGGTGTTTTCTTATCGGCGGTGTCCGGGCGCGGCAGTTAAGAAATATATTAGGGCATATGCCGCGTTTGTCCTGTGCGGTCACGCACCCGGGCGCGGCAGTTAAGAAATATATTAGGGCATATGCCGCGATATGCCTCCGGCGGCTCGCCGGTGCCACCGGGGGCTCCCCGGCGGCGCGGCAGTTTAGCTGCGTTTTCAGGCATATGCCGCGATAAGCCACCGGGGGCTCCCCGGCGGTTACGCATTTGAGGCTCTGCATACGCTCATAACCAGACCGACGGCGGTGTACATACATACCATTGCCGTACCGCCTCCGCTTAAGAATGGCAGCGGTATGCCGATTACAGGCAGAACTTTAAGTACCATTCCTATGTTAAGTACAAAATGCGTAAAAAGAATTGCGAAAACTCCCATGCAGATATTCCTGCCAAGTTCGTTTTTTGCCGTAAAACCCGCGGCTATAATCCTTATACATACATACCCTAATAAGATTACTACCGTAATACATCCCACAAACCCTGTAGTCTGCCCGATATGCGCGAAAATAAAGTCATTGTGAAGCTCGGATACATAAACATAATCCGTTCCTTTAAGCAATCCCTGCCCTAACAGTCCTCCGGTGCTTAAAGCGTTTTTTCCTAACATCTGCTGCCATTCATACCCTTGCGGATCCGAATTCGGATTAAACAGTACAAGTATTCTCTGTCGGTGCATATCTGTCATCAGGAATGTCCATGTCAGCCATATTATTCCTGGGGAAGCAAGTACTCCGGCTAAAATGTATTTCCACGAAATACCCGCTGCAAATACCATTGTTATAAACATAACAATGAAAATTAATCCCGTTCCGTAATCGTTCTGCAAAATCGCGATTGCCGCCGGCAACAGGGCATGAATGAGCAGTAACAGTACGTGTACCGGACGGTTAATGCAGTCCTTGATTTTTGACAGATGATAGGAAAAGCTCAGTAAAAATCCGAGCTTAAGCACTTCGGACGGTTGGATTGTAGTAATGCCTATATCAATCCACCGCCGCCATTCCCCGCTTTCACCCGAACCCGGGGAAACGCCCAAAGGCGTGAATGTCAGTAAGGCAAGCACGACACTTGCCGGGCCGTAAATAAACCACAGTCTTGCGATTGAACTGTAATCCACGAATGTTAAAACAACGCAGACGGCAATTCCCATTACGGACGCGACAAGCTGGGTTTTATAATAGCTTGAACCGACATTGGGCAGTATCTTATTAATATAAATCGAATACAAAAGCAGCACGCTGAAAATGCTGCACGCTATAAGCGGAAACAGCAGCTTTTTATCTACTGTTCTGTACATTCCCCCCAGCTTCTCCGCTGCGGGCTTTACTGTCTTTTTCATAATAACACCATTCGGAAACTGTCTGCTATTTTATAGCGGTCTTTGCTTTCGATACAATAGCTTTGTCGTTGTCATAGGTAAGCACGCTCGGAACATAACCTATATCAAACCAATGCGCTTCGGCAATTTCTTCTTTCTGAGGTACATAATTATAGTTTATGGCTTTAGCCAGAAAATAAACAACAATCTTCTGTGTGTCTTTCTTAGGGGAATAAGTAACGGTTTCCCTGAAAGTATGGTCAAGCAAAACGTCTATGCCCGTCTCCTCTTTTACTTCACGTATAGCCGTTTCTATTTCCGTTTCCCCTTTTTCGGCATGACCTTTCGGAAAAGACCAATGACCGCTGTTCAGATGCTTTATAAGCAGCAGCTGAGTATTCCCATGACTTTTGCGGTAAACCACCGCTCCGCATGATTTTTCCTGTAACATAAACAACAGATCCTTTCAAGTAGTAGTACGGTTCTTTTCTATTATATCATATGAAAAAATATTTGTCTATAGTTTTTATTGACTTCTGTGAAAAAAAGTGTTATACTTTATTACAGTTACATTAATTTCAACTGAAACTATCAGCTTTTTCTAATAATCACCGCAAGGAAGGAAATTAAAGGAATGAATGAGAACACACAAAGAAAAATCTTAAACCGGTTTAACCCGTTTGACAACCCGACGGAATATGAGGAGTATAACGGCGATTACAGAAAATATGAACCGAAAATATCCTTAAACGGATATGAGATGGAATATATGCCGTCTCACAGCGAAAGACAGGCTCTGCGAAAAAATTACGGAAGAGTCGGAATGCTGATGATCTGGCATATGGCTTTGGCGGCGCTGCTTGCTTTTATCTTTACCAATTTAATCGCATGGCTGCTTGAAAGGGAATTGCCCGCGTTCAGGATTGAGGGATATATGGCTGATTCCTCAATAAATATGGCGCTCAGTCTTGTGATAGGCACGGTTATTAATCTGTTTGTGTTCTTTATCGGTAAAAAAATTACAGGATATAAAACATCCGAGGCTTTCTTCGGACGGAACTCTGCGGAACATAAAAATTCCGGCATTCTGAAAGTGCCGAATCTGAAAGCGTTCGATATGATTAAGTATGTGTTTATCGGCGGCTTGGTTATGTCTGTGTGTGAACTGTTAATAAGTCTTATGAGTACTGCCTTCCGGTTTAATCTGCCCGATTTTGATGTTAAAGGCAATATGAAACTGACTGCCGTTACTGTTATTTACACTTGCATAATTGCACCGATTACTGAGGAACTGCTCTTCCGGGGACTGTTCTTAAAGACAGTGTCTGCGGCAAGTCAGCGTGTCGGAATCGTTATTTCGGCATTGCTTTTCGCGTTGTTTCACGGTAATTTGGGACAGGCAATCCCCGCGTTCTTTATAGGTCTGTTCTTAGCTGAGATAACTGTTAAACATAATTCCGTAATCCCCGCAATGCTCGTGCATTTTGCCGTCAATGCCGTATCCGTCACTGTGATGCTGTTAAACCGTTATCTGCTTTGGGACTGGACTCCGGTTTACTGGAGCCTGTTCGGAATCTTTGCCGCATTCGGTGTTTTCTGTCTGGTGCTTTATATCCGCGGCAGTAAACGCATTAAAACCGTCTACAAACAAAGAAGCCGCGGGTTTGCTTTGGTATTTTCTTCGCCGTGGTTTGTAATTATGACTGTTCTGTGTACGGTTATGATTGCCGTCCGGGAGTTTATCTGACCGAATTAATCCGCAAATAAACTCACGTGCGGCTTTGCCGCTGACTGTACAGCCGTTTCTACAGTAATTTCGACCCTGAACGGGCTAAGTGAATTCCTCATCGGCGCACGCATTTGCGTGCGGGTCTCGGCTTTGCCGCTGACTGTACAGCCGTTTCTAACGGCTATATTACCACTGTATATCTGTAATTTCCTGAGAGCCTGTTCAATATCTTTTGGCAAGTGTCATTTTCAGCAAAATTTCCGTTTTTCAGCGTTAAAATTCCTTGTAAGGCGCAAGCATTACTGCGGAATTTTGCCTAGAAAATCCAAAAA
>JAISVP010000118.1 GCA_031271475.1 Oscillospiraceae bacterium
AAGTCTTAGTATGACCTCTTTTTCTGCTCTTAAATCAAATTCTGCACGGAATTCTTCAAGTGTTTTTCCAACATGCTGTAAATATGCAGGAAGTCTGAGGTTATGTGTCACCATCAATGAGCGCTCAAAATCTGCGACAAGCATATCTATTCTGCTTTCAAACATACAGTTCGGAATGTCGGCATCCACTCCGTCAATAATCTCGTCAAAAACATATTTCTCAAACACAGCGTCAGCTTTCTTTTCCGCCTGTTCTTCCAGTGTCCTGCGAACTTCTGCCCGGAACTCCTCAACTGTGTCGGCTTCCTCGCTTATGTCCGCTACCAGATCGTCATCCAATTCCGGAATTATCGACTTAGAGATACTGTGCAGGTTTATTTTAAACACAGCAGGCTGCCCTGCTAACTCTTTTGCGTCATAATCATCCGGAAACACAACATCAATGTCAAAAACTTCACCGACGCTGTGTCCGGCAACAGCCTCCTCGAATCCGGGAATAAACATTCCGCTGCCAAGTGTCACAACCTGTCCGTTAGCTTTTCCGCCCGGAAAAGCTACACCGTCTTTGAATCCTTCAAAATCAATAACTACTTCATCACCCATAGCAGCGGGCTGATCTTCAACAGAAATCATTCTGACCTGTTTTTCAAGAATAGCTTTGATCCGGTTCTCAACATCATCTTCTGATACAGGCTTGACTGTCCGCGGGGCTTTTATACCGATATAGTCGGAAACTTGAATATCAGGTTTTGTTGTACAGATGGCTTTAACAACAGCACCTTCCTCTTTTTTTAACGAAACAAGCTCCAGTGACGGTGAAGTAACAAGCTCTAATTCTGCCTCTTTAACAAGGTCATTGAATTCAGAACGTACTACATTGTCCAAAGCTTTTTCATAGAAAATGCCTTCGCCGTACTGCTTTTCAATCATCTTCCGCGTAGCCTTCCCCTTACGGAATCCCGGCACAGTGATATTCTTTTTTTCCCTGTTGTATACATCATTTACCGCCCTGTCAAAGCGTTCCGGCTCAATCTCGAAAACCATTTCGTGAATATTCGGCTCTGTGTTAGTTACAGATTTTAAAATCATTGTTTTTACTCCTTTAAGCAGCGGCGGTGTTAAGCCGCAGTTTTTATTTTTTAGCGTTATGTTGCTATAGCCATTTCTCACGGCTGCGGTCTCGGCAAAGCCGAGACCCGTACGCATTTGCGTGCGCTGAGGACGGGCTTAGCCCGTTCGGGGCCGAAATTACCATAAGAGTCTGACCGTCCGTTTATTATATCACATATGGGTATGATTTGCCACACATAACTTGATTTTTCTACGTTTTGCATAAAAATCACTCTATTTTTTTGGGCATAAAGCACAAAAAATCACCTGACACTAACCGGAAATCTATATGGTTTAAGAGTCCGTTAACGGCGTTTTTTATTCCGTTTCCGTGGATATGCCCGTAATAGCAGCGCCGCACCTGATATTTGTATAAGATATCAAGAATATCACAGTTGTAACTGCTTCCGTAAACGGGCGGGTAATGCAAGAAAGCGATCGGTTCCAATCCGTCTTGGGCGGTTGCTTTTACGGAAACTTCCAACCTCTGTACTTCGCGTTTTAAGACTTTCTCATCTTGCGGCTCATCACTTATACTGATCCAGCCGCGCGTTCCGCAAATGCCGAATTTTTCATATCGGTAAAAATTGTTATGCAGGATTGACAAGGTGGAAAATCCGCACTCTTCAAAATAATTATTCATTTTGGCTGCGGTAGACCACCAATAGTCATGATTGCCTTTAATGATGATTTTTTTACCGGGCAGTCCGTTTACAAATTTCAAGTCCTCAAAAGCATCCTGAAGTCCCATAGCCCAAGACAGATCCCCGACAAGAACTACGGTATCACCGTCATCCACAGTGCTTTTCCAATTGCTTTCCAATAACTTAACATAGTCTTTCCATCCTTCAAAAACATCCATTGGTTTACCGCTTCCGCCTAATGAAAGGTGCAGATCCCCCAGTGCATATAATGCCAAATAATCCCTCCTTTTCAGACAGTGTCACAAACCCGTGCATCAATGAATACTTCGCTTAGCCCGTTCAAGGTCGAAAATTTCGCCGGTGATTATCCGTTAAAACCCAACTGCAAGTGCATCTGCTCGGGAGTGATAACACAGTTATGCACAACAGGTTTGTTTTTAAGGGATTTCAAGGGATCCGGAATGTGTTCACCGGTTACGTTATTAAGGCGTTCGATAATTTCAAATTCGTCAGAGATATCTTGAATTTCATTGGGAGCAACGGCACGCAGTACATCTTTGGCAAATTTATAAGGATTTGCAGTAGAAACCACTATTGTTTGTGTATTATCACCGGTTTTTTCCCTGTAATCATTATAGACTTTCAAAGCAACAGCGGTATGCGGGTCACAGAGATACCTGTATTTTTCAAATGTTTGAGAAATTTCCGCACGTGTTTGCGAGTCATCGCAAAAGCCGCCGTATAACTCGGACTTTATGGCGGCTTTAGCCGCGCTGTTCACCTCATACCTGCCTGTTTCATCAAGACTTCTGAACAGTTCACAAAGCCCGTTACTTCCGGATAAATGATACAAAAACCGTTCCAAATTACTTGAAACAAGTATATCCATAGACGGTGAAGCGGTCGTAAAGAACTTACGGTTTTTATCGTAAATTCCCGTGTTTATGAAATCTGTGAGAATATTATTGGCATTCGATGCACAAATCAGTGTTTTAAACGGTATGCCCATTTGTTTAGCATAATACGCAGCAAGAATATTGCCGAAGTTTCCGGTTGGAACACAGACATTGACGGAATCCCCAAGCATGATTTTACCCTGCTTTACAAGGTCAGCATACGCCGAAATATAGTATACTGTCTGCGGAGCAAGCCTTCCCCAATTGATGGAGTTCGCACTGGAAAAAACAATGCCGCTGCGTTCTGCGTCTGCTTTTATGTTCGGATCCGTAAAGATTTTCTTAACTTCACTTTGGCAATCGTCAAAATTCCCTTTAACGGCGCAAACACGGACATTATCACCTTCCTGCGTAGCCATCTGCATCTTCTGCATAGGACTTACACCGGTTTCCGGATAAAACACTAATATCTCGGTATTTTTAACATTCTTAAATCCCTCAAGCGCCGCCTTTCCCGTATCCCCGGAGGTAGCGACAAGAATTAGGATTTTCTTGTTTAACTGCACTTTTTCAGCAGATTCAATTAACAAATGAGGCAGAATCTGAAGAGCCATGTCTTTGAAAGCACAAGTCGGTCCGTGCCACAGTTCCAGCATACTGATATTATCGGAAAGCTGATGCAGACGGATTTCATTTCCTTTCGGAAAACTTCCGGAACTATATGCACTTTCAGTGCACATCTGTAACTGTTCATCGGTAAAATCCGTGAAAAATTTCTTTAAAACTGATACGGCACGCTGTGTATAAGTCATTTGCAAAAAATCTGTAATTTCACCGGGAGTAATCTGAGGGAATTCCACAGGGACAAACAGACCGCCGTCCGCAGAAATTCCGCGTACAACAGCTTCCGCAGAACTAACAGGCAGGGAATCATTGCGGGTACTCGTATATTGCATCATAACATCTCCTTATATCGGTGTATTCAAGCGAAATTATATTCTGCCTTCAGAATCGAACGCATTGGGTATGTAATTCAACTTTACAATACGCCCGCCGTGCATAACAATTTCGGCGACATCAAATCTCACCTGCTTACTTGTGCCGTTTTTTGACAGAAAATCCACAGCGGTTTTAATAATCCGTTTTCGTTTGGGCAAATACACGGATTCCGCACCGGTCATCAAACCTCCGGAATTCCGTGCCCGAACCTCAACAAACGCAGTATAGACATCATTTTCCGCAATGATATCCACTTCGCCGCCCCGTATATGATAGTTACGTTTAAGAATCTTATATCCATGCTTTTGTAAAAAAGCGCAAACGGCAGTTTCAGCATCATTCCCAATTTTCTGTCTGTTTATATCCATATTAACCCTTCAAAGTCAATTTTTTCAGAAAACTGTCCCTATGTATTTCACATTTACCGTGCTTTTTCAAAGCTTCATAATGTGCCGCCGTGCCGTAACCTTTGTGTTTCTCGAATCCATATTCCGGGTATTTTTTAGACATTTCCACCATATACCTGTCACGTTCGACCTTTGCAAGAATTGACGCTGAGGAAACGGCAGCCGATATACCGTCTGCTTTCACCAGTGTTTCCCCGGGAATTGCTATATCCGGCATTCTATTTCCGTCGACCAGTACATATTTCGGGGTGATTTTCAAACCCTCAACCGCACGTTTCATAGCTAACATTGCCGCACCAAGAATATTTAACTCCTCAATTTCGCGTATGCTTGCGGTGGCAACGCAGTACGCCGATGCGTTTTTCCTTATGTCACCGTAGAATATTTCACGCTGTTT
>JAISVP010000172.1 GCA_031271475.1 Oscillospiraceae bacterium
TTTGTGTGTCACGCCTGTACAGTGCCCGAAACTTTTCTTCTTCCTTTTTTTCTGCACTTTCAAAAAAATCTACATACTCACACATAAAATCCCGGAATTTTCTATAGTTTTCCATCCGCAGCTCCCATCGCTAACTGTAAGCCAACCTTATCCCCATCTTGTCAACAGGGAGTCAACCAATGCACCCGTAGACACATAATATGTCCCCGCATCAATGGATTTCTTAATATCAGTCATTTTTTCTTCACTGACACCTTTGCTGATCTTTTCAGCGGCTGACTTAATCTCTTTATTAAGCACAGCACGGAACGTACCGTCTTCACTGATGTTTATATCATCGGATCTTCCCGATCTCTTAGTGAGTCCGTACATTTCCCCGACACTGCTTTGTGTTCCCCTCTTCGGCGAAGTCTGTTGCCAGGTGTTTATTCCTTTCAGTCCTTTTAACGCGTTCATATCCATAATATCACCTTCCTACCGTTGCGTATCCCGCATAGGGTTAAACTGCAAACCCCTCTGTTATATATTATCGTCACTTTTTTTAGAAAATCAATACCCCAACTGAAATTTTTTCAGCCGCATACAAAAAAGCCTGTCTTAAATCTTTTTACAGACGTGTTTTTGCGGTTATTTTTGCTTTAGTAAGGCAAAAAATTTACAGTATAGTCGTTTCTAACGGCTATGGTCTGGGCAAAGCCCAGACCTCGCACGCAAATGCGTGCGTCGATGAGAACTGTTCTCATCGAAATTACTATAATGCGTTCACCTTACAGGAAATTTCAGCAAAATTAAGCGAAATAACATCTGTAAAAAGATTTCAGACAGGCTCTTAATGCGGCTTAAATGTCGGTATAGGTCTGATTTTATGCAGGTTTTTTTGGTGCAAAATATCAATTTTTGCTTTCACCGCTGCATCCGGACATATTCCTTTGCGAATATATTCATCCAACACCTCATAAGTAAATCCGAGATTTTCTTCATCCGTCTTGCCGGTAAGACCGTCCGCCGGCACCTTGTAAAGCAGTTTATGCGGCAAATCCAACTGTTCCCCCAACCGTAAAACCTCAGTTACAGTGAGTGCTCCCAGAGGGGAAAAATCTCCCGCACTGTCCCCGTATTTAGTTGAATATCCCACATAGTCTTCACTGCAGTTACACGTATTCGCAACACGTCCGTTTATTTCAGCCGCCACCGCATACAGCACAGTCATCCTTACCCGCGGCGGAATATTTATGATTGCCTGGGGGATTACCGTGCCTATTGCATCTGAAAGCACGGCGACCGTACTGCCTATGTTTACTTCCTTATATTCAATCCCCAAAAATTCAGTCAAATCATAGGCACAGTCAATATCCGGCTGTACCCCCTGAGGCATTAACACTCCGATAACATTTTCTCTGCCCAAAGCCTGCACACACAGTGCCGCCACTACCGAACTGTCCTTTCCTCCGCTTATGCCGACTACTGCCTTATCTCCGCCGTTTTCTTTAAAACATTCCTTAATCCATGCGACAATGCTGTTTTTCATACTGCACCCTTTTGTTTCAATTACAGCCGTTTCCAACGGCCACGGTCTCGGCTTTGCCGAGATCTTCACGCCAATGCGTGCGCCGATGAGGACAGGCTTAGCCTGTTCTCATCCGAAATTACTGTACAGTTCTTCTTGCCTCAGGCAATAGCTCTGTTCCGACGCCCGCAGCGGTTTTATGTTTGTTCACTGTTCCAAATAATCTTTAACCTTCTTACTTCTGCTGGGATGCCGAAGCTTACGCAATGCTTTAGCTTCAATCTGACGTATTCTCTCACGTGTTACATCAAACACCTGTCCGACTTCCTCAAGAGTTCTTGAGCGTCCGTCAATCAATCCAAACCGCATACGCAGCACTTTTGCTTCTCTGGGCGACAATGTTTCAAGAACCTCTTCAAGCTGTTCCTTCAGCAGTATCAGCGCCGCCGCGTCAGCGGGAGCAGGCGCTTCGTCATCGGGAATAAAATCACCCAGATGTGAATCTTCTTCCTCACCTATCGGTGTTTCCAACGAAACAGGATCCTGTGCAATACGCATTATTTCCCGCACTCTCATAGGCTCCAGTCCCAATTTCTCAGCTATTTCATCCGGCGTGGGGTCATGACCGTTTTCGTGAAGAAGCTGGTTTGTAGCTTTCTTTACCTTTGTGATTGTTTCCACCATATGAACCGGAATCCGTATCGTTCTTGCCTGATCGGCAATGGCTCTGGTGATAGCCTGTCTTATCCACCATGTTGCATATGTTGAAAATTTAAATCCCTTAGTATAATCAAACTTGTCTACGGCTTTAATCAATCCCAAATTCCCTTCCTGGATTAAATCCAGAAACTGCATACCTCTCCCGGAATATTTCTTCGCTATACTGACCACAAGCCTTAAATTTGCCTCTGACAGTCTTTTTTTTGCATAACCGTCACCGTCAGCCATAGCTGCAGCAAGGTCTATTTCTTCTTCAGGAGTAAGTAACGGCACACGTCCGATTTCCTTAAGGTATATTTTTACAGGATCATCAATTGCTATGCCTTCCGTGGACAGTATTATCTCAAGGTCGCTTATCTCATCCGTATCGTCAACCTTAAGATCAACTACATTTGTATTCTCTTCTATGACAATATTCAGGCTCAGGCAGTCCTCATAGAAGTTTTCAATCTTCTCTACATCCACATTTATATTATCAAGCACGTCGTCTATTTCTTCTGACGTAAGTTTTCCGTTAATTTTCCCACGTTCCAATAACCAATCAATACTCATTTTCTTGTCCGTTATCATATACATTCATTCCTTTTCAGACGCGGTTTTCATTCCCGCACTTACGTTATGTTATTAACCCGCAAACACAAATTCCCTGCGGTTTTACAGCCGTTTCCAACGGCTGCGGTCTGGGCTTTGCCCAGACCACGCACGCAAATGCGTGCGCCGATGAGAACGGGCTAAGCCTGTTCTCAATCGAAATTGCTATACTGATCGGCTGACTTAAGCCGCATTGCAAGATTCAGCAAATCCTCATCAGACTCCACTGCCGAATTTAAATTGTTCATGCCTTGCAAAACACCGATGCAGTCCTCAATATAATCGGGTGTAATTGAAATTTCCCTGTAATTTATCTCTATTTCAGTTATTTTTCCCATTTCTGTGCTATTTAATTCATTTGCAAACAGAGAAAGCGTGAAATTCTCCGAAATTTTCAATCTTTCCGTCAGCACAGAATAAATTCCGCTGCAATCCGCATCCGTAAACAGATCCGGAGATATCTTTTGTGAGAGTTCGCCGGCAGCGGCAGGATTCCTCATAAGGTATGCAATTACAGATTCCTGTGAGCGTTGTTCCTTGGTTTTAATTCCGTATATTTGCGGCACAGGAACCGCTTTAGGCAAAATATAATCTTCCGCTTGACGTACAGGCTCTTCTCCTCCGGTCTGTCTCTTTACACCTGCTCTTAACATCTCCGACGAAACCTCTAAATCCTTTGCAGTCTTTGTCAGATAAATGTCACGGCTCACATCGTCTTTTATATCCGCAAGAACTTTAACCGCACGTCTAACACATTCTATTTTCTCAACCTCTGTGTTTAAATCCAGACCTTCTTTACATTCGTCTAACGCAAACAGCACAGCATCTCCGGCACTGTTTACCAACTTTTTGAATCTCGCCGCCCCGTACATTTTTATATACTCGTCAGGGTCTTTCGCACCGCCGGTATTTATTATAAACGGTGTTATCCCCTCATTTACGAGTATTTTTACGGCTTTTACTGCCGCCGCACGCCCCGCACTGTCGCTGTCATATGCTATTATAACCTGATTGGTACAGTTATGAAGTAATTTCGCCTGATCCTGAGTAAGGGCTGTACCGAGGGTTGCCACGGCATTTTCAAAACCCGCCGCATATATTGATACAACATCCATATACCCTTCCGCAAGAATTATTCTTCGGCTTTCTTTAGGCTGTCCGGAAATTGCCGTCTTTGCGAAATTCATTGAGAACAGATTGCGACTCTTTTTAAAAACCGGCGTATCAGCTGTGTTTATGTACTTCGGCAAACTCCCGTCAAGCACCCTGCCGCCGAATCCGATAACATTCCCTTTTGTGTCAATAATCGGAAACATGATCCTGTTCCGGAACATATCAA
>JAISVP010000200.1 GCA_031271475.1 Oscillospiraceae bacterium
TATCACCCGGAACTGTTTAATCCCGTGGATGCAAACGGCGTAGCTCTTGATATAAATTTCGGAGATATTCTGCATAACGGCGGGCTTCTTGACTTGTTGTATCTCGGGGTCAAACTGCAAATTTTTCCGCCTCTTATTTTTCTGGGAATCGGCTGTATGACAGACTTCGCACCGCTTATTGCCAACCCTAAATCGTTTTTACTCGGGGCAGCGGCACAGCTTGGAATCTTCCTTACTTTTGTCGGTGCGGGATTGCTTGGTCTTTCTCCGGAACAGTCCGGTTCGATTGCTATAATCGGCGGTGCGGACGGGCCGACATCAATTTTTGTTGCAAGCAGACTTTTAACCGGCGGAGGCAGTATCACGGTCGGAACAATTGCCCTTGCCGCCTATACTTATATGGCATTGGTACCTGTAATTCAGCCGCCTATAATGCGGCTGCTTACCACCAAGAAAGAACGTGCCGTAAAGATGGAGCAGCTGCGTACCGTATCAAAAAAAGAGAAAATCTTTTTCCCGATTGTCGTAACTTTAATAGTTGCTCTTATGGTGCCGTCGGCAGTGCCGCTGGTAGGTATGCTTATGCTCGGAAACTTGCTTCGTGAATCAGGTTCATGCGACAGGCTTGTGGATACCGCACAGAATGCACTGATGAATATTGTTACCATTTTCTTGGGAACCTGTGTAGGTGCAACGACAAAAGCCGAGCAAATCTTCAATTTTGAATTCATAAAGGTTTTATTGCTCGGAGTATTTGCATTTGCGGTAGGAACTGCCGGAGGTGTGCTCTTCGGAAAAATCATGTATAAAGTTTCCGGCGGAAAAGTCAATCCGCTTATCGGTTCGGCAGGGGTTTCAGCCGTACCTATGGCAGCAAGGGTTTCTCAGCGTGTCGGCTCGGAAACCGACCCGACCAATTTCCTGTTAATGCACGCTATGGGGCCCAATGTCGCCGGCGTTATCGGTTCGGCTGTCGCCGCCGGTATATTGCTGAGTATAGTGAAATAGTTTGGTTTGCGTATATAGAAAACATTAAGAGCCTGTTCAATATCTTTTGGCAAGTATAATTTTCAGCAAAATTTCCGTTTTTCAGCGTTAAAATTCCTTGTAAGGCGCAAGCATTACTGCGGAATTTTGCCTAGGAAAGCCAAAAATCTACCAAAAAGCACAATCACAAAAAGATATTGAACAGGCTCTCTAAGAGAATCCGGGACAATGTACTGAAAAATATACAGCAGATGTGTGCAGTGTCTCATCAGATTCTCGGACATGTCCTTACAGCCAAGTTAAGTACCCGCTGCAAGGACATGACCGGACGGTTATGATTGCAGTGAAAGGGGGGATGCTGATTCGAATGAGGCTGCTATGCAAAAACCTTGGTAAAGTTGGCTTAAATTGGTAAGAGATTCTTTGAACCCGCCGGCAAAGCCGGCACGGCAGTTGATGATAAATTATTATCAACTCAAGATCTATTTCCCTGTGCAATTAACAGTGTTCAACCGGTTTTCAATTGGCGGCAGGAATTTATCAAAACATTCTCTTTACATATTCTTGTCTTTAGACCGTAACCGTGGCTGACCATAGGAATTGCCCGGGGCAGATTTAAAAATTAAAAGGGAGAATGAATTACTATGAAAAAAGCAATTTCAATCACGGCGGCATTACTTGCAGGGTCACTCATGCTTACCGCATGCGGCGGCGGTGCCACAGACAATATCTCAATCGTGGCACGTGAAGACGGAAGCGGAACGAAAACCGCATTTATGGAAATCATTGACCTCAAAGGCAAAGCGGATCCGGCAAATGTTGTTATCCAAACAGGTACAGCGGGTGTGCTTGCAGAAGTAAAAGGCAATCCCAAAGCAATCGCTTATGAGAGTTTGGGTTTCGTTACGGATGAAGTAAAAAAGCTTAAGGTCGATGGCGTAGAGGCTACCGCGGACACTATCAGAGACGGCTCATATAAAATATCCAGACCGCTGTCTGTAATTTACCAAGAAGATACCCTCATGGAAGCTGTTAACGATGCTTTCTTCATGTTTTTGAAGTCAGCTGACGCACAGCAGATCATCAAAGACGAAGGCTATGTTTCACTTGTGGACGGTGCTCCTAATTACTCCGCTCAGGAGGAATTATCCGGCAATATTGATGTCAGCGGTTCAACCTCATTGCAGCCTCTGATGATTAAACTTGCGGAGGCATTTGAAAAACTCCAGTCCGGTATAAAAGTTAACGTGTCCGGCGGCGGTTCCGGTACAGGCTATGAAAACGGCGAAAACGGCACTTCTGCATTCGGTATGATAAGCGAAGAGTTCAGTTCGGACAAGGCTCCGTCCTGTACAAGTTATACAGTTTGTAAAGACGGTATTGCGGTAATCGTTAACTCATCGAATACACTCGAAAGTATTACTATGGAACAGCTCAAAAACATTTATGACGTGGATGCAGCGGCGGCTCCGACTTGGGCGGACATTAAATAGCTGACAGTAAACAGTCATAAAAGTAAAGTTGATAATGAATAGTGAATAAGTTACAGTCGCTTCTGACGGCTATGATTCGGACAAAGCCGGGATCTGCACGCAAACGCGCGGTCTATGAGGACTTCACTTCACCCGTTCTCATAGAAATTACTGTACAAGTGTATGCAGTTCCGGGTAAAATCTTCTGTGTATTAAACCGCAGGGAAATTTTATAAAAAGATTCCGGATTCAATAACTGACTGACAGCCGGAAACATATGCTGTTAACTGTTCATTATTCACTATCGGCTTAACTGTTAAATGTTAACTAAATGGGAGTAGGAGTATATGAATAAAGCATACCGTTTTATCAAAGCAAGAGACAGCATAATGCGGGGAATATTTACATTTTGCGCTGTTTTCTCAATTATCGCACTTGGCTGTATCTGTGTGTTTCTGTTTGCAAACGGGATACCTTTTATCGGACGTGTAGGATTAACTAACTTCTTTGGAACTACATGGAATTTCAATGTACAGGCTTACGGCGTACTTTCTATGATTGTTGCTTCTTTATATGTTACGGCGCTGTCTACATTGATTGGTGTTACAATAGGACTGTTTACAGCGATAGCCCTCTATAAGTTCTGCCCGAAACATTTGGTTGGCCCGATAAGACAGATGATAAATCTGCTTGCCGGTATTCCGTCCGTTCTGTTCGGGCTGTTCGGAATGATACTGATTGTTCCGGTATTGCGTGACTATATATCGCCGACAGGTGTGGGATACGGGATATTGGCGGCAAGTCTTGTGCTGTCAATCATGACATTGCCAACCATTGTAAGTGTAAGTCTTGACGCGCTTAATGCGGTGCCGCGCAATTATTATGAAGGTGCGCTTGCATTGGGTGCCACGAAAGAGCAGAGTGTTTTCAAGGTAATGCTTCCCGCTGCAAAAAGCGGAATACTTGCCGCGGTTGTACTGTCAATAGGACGTGCAATCGGTGAAACAATGGCCGTTATTATGGTAATCGGCGGCTCACCGGTTATTCCTAAAAGTCTGTTTCAGTCAGTAAGAACGCTTACGGCAAACATAGCTATGGGCGCAACAGAACTGTCCGGTGATGCTAAAACCTCCTTGGTCGCCGCAGGTGTGGTTCTGTTTTTCTTTACGTTGTTGCTTAATATCAGTTTCTCATTGCTGAAAGGAGGGGAAAAACGTGAAAAAAAACGCGCATCAAAGGCAAATATTTAAGTATTCCGCATTAAAGGTTATCTCATTTGTTATGGTCGGGTTAAGTTTGCTGGCATTGCTTGCTGTTATCAGTTTCATACTTATACGCGGCGTCCCTTATGTGAATATGCAGCTTCTTTTCGGGGATTATGAAAACGAACCGTCCATAAAGCCCGCACTTATCGGAACTGCGTATTTGGTTCTTGTAGCAATAGGAATAGCCGCCCCGATAGGTATAGGCAGCGCTGTCTTTCTTACGGAATACACAAATTCAAAAAGCCGTTTAATAAGGGTTATCCGTATCGCAACAGAAACGCTTGCGGGAATACCGTCTATTGTTTACGGAATATTCGGGTATCTTATTTTTGTTGTGGCACTTGGATTTAAGTATTCGTTAATAGGAGGCGGCATTACGCTTGCTATTATGATACTGCCTGTTATAGTACGTTCTACGGAGGAAAGTTTGCTTGCTGTGCCGCGTTCACTAAGAGAAGGCAGTTTTGCTTTGGGTGCGTCGAAAGTAAGAACTATATTCAATGTTGTTTTGCCTTGTGCCGCAAGCGGGATTGTTACGTCTTTAATTCTTGCGATAGGCAGGGTTATTTCCGAAAGTGCCGTACTGATTCTTACCATTGGAATGGTTGTTCATAAAATCCCCGAAGGCTTTGCGTCTCCGGGGACAAGCCTTGCATTGGACGTATATTATTTTGGGTCTCACGGCTATCCCGAACAGGCGGCGGCAACGGGTGTGGTGCTGCTTGTGCTGGTAATGGCAATAAATATTCTGGCTACATTTTTAGGAAAAGTATTCGGTAAAGGAGAACTTGCTAATGGATAGTAATAAAAGTGCTAACGTGGCAATGCTGAACCGCAAACCGGCGGATGAAAATTCCAAATCCGCTGCAAAGGGAAATACAAAACCGAAACCGGATGTAAATGCCGGTAAAACAGCTTTTAAAAATTCCGGCAGTCAAACTGCCGCAAATAAGTCTTCCGGCGGTAAATTCAATATTACCGTTCGGAACTGTAATCTGCACTACGGTGATTTTCATGCCTTAAAAGATGTTAATATTGATATTGAGGAAAATGAAGTCACGGCATTTATCGGACCGTCCGGATGCGGAAAGTCTACTTTTTTAAAGACATTTAACCGTATGAATGACCTTATAGAGGACTGTAAAATCACAGGTCTTATTGAAATCGGCGGACAGGATATTTATGCTAAAAGCACGGATGTAACTATGCTGCGTAAGAATGTCGGTATGATATTTCAGAAACCTAATCCGTTTCCTATGAGTATTTACGATAATATCGCATTTGCACCGAGAACTTTCGGCATTAAGAAAAAAAGCACATTGGATGAAATTGTTGAGCGTTCCCTTAAATTGGCAGGCTTGTGGGAAGAAGTAAGTGACCGTTTAAATAAGAATGCTATGGGAATGTCCGGCGGACAGCAGCAAAGACTTTGTATTGCACGTTCGCTTGCGGCGGAACCGAAAATTCTTTTAATGGATGAGCCCACTTCCGCACTTGACCCAATTTCCACAGGAACCATTGAGGAATTGGTAAATATTCTGAAAACAAATTATACCATTGTAATCGTTACGCACAATATGCAGCAGGCAACACGTATCTCCGATAAGACGGCATTCTTTCTTTTAGGCGAGATTGTCGAATACGGCAAAACTGAAGATATTTTTCTCAAACCGACAGACAAACGTACAGAAAACTACATTACAGGACGGTTTGGGTAAAAGCGGAGCTCTTGTACAGTAATTTCGACCCCGAACGGGCTAAGCCCGACCTCATCGACGCACGCATTTGCGTGCAGGTCTCGGCTTTGCCAGACCGCAGCCGTTAGAAACGACTGTATTACAATACCGATTGCAGTATTTTAAATTGGAAATACTGTAGCCGTTCACAAAAGAAAGGAGTGTAGAGCATGTCACTGAGAAAGCGATATGAAAGAGAGTTAAAGGATGTATTTGACAATTTAACATTAATGTGCCGTCACGTTGAAGTAGTGATTGCAAAAAGTATAAAGGCACTGACAGAACGTGATTTTGAACTTGCCAGAGAGGTATGCGAAGAAGAAAAGGTAATTGACAGAATGGAACGCGAAATTGAGCATTCCTG
>JAISVP010000056.1 GCA_031271475.1 Oscillospiraceae bacterium
ATTAGCAAAGGAAGCTATTATATACAGTAATATCGGCGACATTGGAATCGAAGATGCGACAAACAGTATTGTCAGCACATTATCGGGTTTTGAACTTGGAGTAGAGAGTGTTCGGCATGTCCTTGATACTGCGAACGCCGTAGGAAATAAATTTGCTATAACAACGGGCGGAATTGGTGAAGCTCTGCAAAGAAGCGCGGCATCTATGAATCAAGCGAATAACTCTTTGGAAGAAACAGTCGGATTGTATGCGGCGGCAAATAAAACTATCCAAAATTCGGACATTGTAGGAACTGCTTTTAAAACAATTTCTATGAGATTACGGGCGGTTTCCGAGGAATCCGGCGAATTGATTTCCGGCATGAGAGAGGATATTTTATCGCTCACTCAAATGAGAGTTGATATAATGGACGGCGAAAACTTCAAATCCACTTATCAGATATTAAAGGAAATCGCCGGTATATGGGACGAATTAAGCGAACTTGAACAGAGCGGATTAACAGATAAAATAGCCGGAAGATACCACGGCAACGTGCTGTCGGCTGCAATACAAAATTTTGACGATGCTATTGCCGCCATGGAGACCGGATTAAATTCAAGGGGGTCTGCTGTACAAGAAAATGAACGCTATATGGATAGTATTCAAGCTAAAATAAACAGCTTTAAGGAAACGGTCGTTGGAATGTGGGAAGTCACGTTAGACACCAACGTCATAAAAGACGTTATTGATTTCGGAACTGCTGTTGCAGGTGTTTTGGAAAAAATCCTGCCGCTGCTGAATAACCCCATTATTCAAGGTTTACTATTCGGTTCAATATTAAACAATTTTGGGGGAGCTGTTAAGTCTGCCGGCAGTTTATTAAATGGTTTAAAATCTGGATTTTCCAGTTTTCTGAATATAATCGTAAGTTCCGTAACCGGAATAAAAGATTTTTCTTCAGTGTGGTCTCTTGCAAAAGAAAGCGGTCAGGGATTTTTGGCTACTTTAAAAGCCGTAGAGGGACAAGCAGTATTGACTAATGCCGCTGTTTCGGCAGGAACAATAGCTGTGTCTTTAATAGTATCAGGATTAATCGCGGGGTTCTCTCATTTGGCTCAATCACAGCAAAAGGCTGTTGATAAAGCAAATGAACTCGTACAAACTTATAATCAGGAATCAAAAGCAATTTCAGATAATATATCAACTGTCAAATCTTTAGAAGAAGAATTCACGCGCCTCTCGAAAGGCGTTGATGATTACGGGGTAACTGCCATATTCGCCCCGATTGTACGGAAACGTGCAATGAGAACAGACCTAAAACCAGTAAATCCCAAAGCCGCATGACTACAGCGTAACGATGAAATAAGCGTAAGCGCGAATGTGCGAAAGCATTAAAAACAATGCGGATGGCATACGGTTGAAAAACCTAACTGCTGTTATAACGGATGTTTGGTCGCGAAGCTCCGAAGAGGAGTGTGTCAATCGACTATTGCGAAAGCAAGTAGCGGAGGAATCGCTAACCTCTGCGAAACGGTCTGCCCTGCCCCCCGTTTTACGGGAATGGTGAAGAAATAGTCAGTCACGAGGCGAAAGCCGGTGGTGTTGTTAAAATAAAAAAAGTTATAGTCATTATATAACTTTCGTATGTATTATAATTTAATATTTTCCGTTACATAAACTGCTTGCGCAGTCTATGTGTTTTGGGAAATTATTGCCGATTTAAGATTTTGTCATATTTATATTCCAAAACATCTGTCTTAGATATTCCTCTTATTTCAAGTTCGAGTTCCGCCCGGACAAAATTTTTGTGGCATTCGAGAAGATGGTCTATAACAGCCCTTGTTATTCTCGGAAGAGAGTTTACAGCACAAATTTCATTTTCAATTTCATTGCAAAATTTAAGTCCGTCAAGATATTCCTGTGCTAAAGCTCTGAAATCTTCATTTTTCGCGAGTTCGGCGATTTCTTCCAGGGTTTTGGGTTTCAAGTCAGTCATATTGTTTCCGCCCCGCTTTCTGTGAGCAGTCCCCACTGACGGAATTTGTTCACGAGATAATCTACGCCTTTGGGCGTTACTTTCGAATATACGTCAATATGTCCGTACGGGTCTTTAAACTCAACCAACGAAAAATATCCGGCTTTGACATACTGTTCGTACGGTTCTCTGCAGCTTTTATCAGTCTTTTGGATAATGCCTTTCTCGCGTAACAGTGCGTATAATTTCTGACTGCCGTACCGCAAGCCGGTTTTCCATTTCACGCTTTTGGCGAATTTGCTCATGGATAATGCTCCGTCAGAACTCATAACGGTATCGTAGTTATTCGCTTTGGGCAGCAGGATTTCAATTTCAGCTGTCAATTTGGAATTATCCGTCTTCAAGGCATAGATTTTCAAATCAGCCATTTTCAGCGCACGAGCCATAACCATTTCGGGTGTGTTCCATGCTTCCTCTAATTTAAGGAAATACTGCCGCGCCTGTTTGCCTTTCTCCGAACGCTGTATCATGCAGATTTCTTTCGCCATTGGTATTGTCATATC
>JAISVP010000097.1 GCA_031271475.1 Oscillospiraceae bacterium
CTGATATAGCGGCACTGTTCGGAACAGTCTGTGACGGAAAAGGCAATCTTTACTGCGTTTGCGGAAAGGATGCAATTGCGAAAGGCATGAAAGCGGGTAATATAGTAAAACAGGCGGCAATGCTTACGGGCGGCAACGGCGGCGGCAGACCGGAGAGTGCTTCAGCAAGTATAGGCGATATATCAAAAGCAGAGATGGCTTTGGAATATTTTCAGTCAGTTAACGCTCAGTAAGGAGAAAATATGAATAGGGATTGCGTTTTTTGTAAGATAGTATCGGGAGAAATACCCAGTAAGAAAATATATGAGGATGATACGGTCTATGTGTTTGAGGATATAAATCCTGTCACGCCCATACATTGGCTGTTTGTGCCTAAAAAACATCTTTCGGGAGCAGGTGAAATAACATCGGAAAATTCTGATGCGGTCGCTAAAATTTTTGAAACGGCGGCAAGTCTTGCAAATGAACACGCAGTAGGGGATTACAGAATAGTAACCAATTGCGGTAAAGGAGCCGGACAAACAGTGTTCCATTTGCATTTCCACTTGCTTGCGGGCCGGCAATTGGGAGAGATGGTATGAGTTACACGTTGAATATTGCCGGTCTGACCAGAGAATTGCCGTTGTGTTCGGTTAATGAGAGTTTGGATATAGCTGCATTTATAATGTTTTCAGATGTTGAACTTACTGTGGAGACATCCAAAGCACTGCTTGCAAAGTGCCCGGAGTGTGATGTGATACTTACGGCGGAAACCAAGGGTATACCTCTTGCATATGAAATGGCAAGGCAGTCAGGGGCTGATTATGCGGTGGCGAGGAAATCCGTTAAGTTATATATGCGGAATCCTGTATCGGTTGAAGTGAAGTCTATAACTACGTTTAATACCCAGAGACTGTATCTTGACGACAGTACCGTTTCACTGATAAAGGGCCGGAGGGTTTTACTGCTTGATGATGTGATAAGTACGGGTGCGTCAGTTTCGGCACTTATGGAATTGACTAAGATGGCATCAGGCACCGCGGTAGGAATAGCGGCGGCATTGGCGGAAGGTGATGCCGCAAAACGTGAGGATATTATTTTTTTAGAGAAACTGCCGTTGTTTTGGCATACGGATAGGAGTTAGGCGGAGGATAAAGTGATGAAGCGGAAAATGGTTTATGTAGGCATAGCTTACTTTTTCGGACTGTTTTTCGCTTCACTTTTTGACAAAGCTTATGACTTTTTATTTGCGGGGCTGATATTGGCAGCCGGTTTGTTCTTGCACTGTGCGGTAAAATTGGGTGTAAAAGAGATTGCCGTATGCGGTATTGCGTTTTTTGTTTCATTTGGTTATTACCGGATTTACGAAATAAACATATATGAAAAAATATTACGGTACGATGAACAGGAGGTGACGTTTTACGGTGAGATTACAGATATAAAAGGTTTCGGCAATCAAACATATTTTGCTAAAGGACAGATAAACGGTAAAGATAATACTGAACTTATATTTTATGAGAATGATTTAAATGTGGATATTGGCGATGGCATTTCACTGTCCGGAAAAGTGGCAAAATTCAAACCGAACCGTGAGGAATATTATAAAGGACTGGGATGTTATTTATATTTTAAAAATCTCAAAGAGTATACTGTTCATCCAAGGTTCCATCCGGTAACACAGGCGGCAAGAGAATATATGCAAAAAGGTCGTGAGCGTATTAAAGCAGATATGGGCTCACAGGAAGCCGCATTAATGTTAGGTATTGTGTTTGGGGATAAAAGCGGAATTTCAGGCGGGCAGATGACAGCATTTTATCGGACGGGAATAGGCTACATGATGTCAGTTTCAGGGATACATATTGTAGTAATTTCCATGCTTTTGCAAATAGTTTTAAGCAGGCTGAAACTGCCGCGGATTTTTATATACATAATAACGCAGTGTATGCTGATACTGTTTGTGATTTGTATAGGCAGTCCCGCATCGGCGGTCAGGGCGGTAGTTATGGTGACAGTCGGTACGGCGGCAGTGTTTTTTAACAGACGTGCGGATTTATTTAACACTTTGTGTATAGCCGCGGTTTTGCTTACAGTGCCCAATCCGTTTATTATCGGGAATGCATCATTTTTGCTGTCGGTGGCAGGGACTTTTGCTATTGGTATATTTGCGCCGTATATGACTGGCGGATTGCCGGAAAATACATGGAAAGGTCGGACTGTACGGTATCTTTTGTTTCATTGCTGTGTGAGTTTGGCGGCAATTCCGGCGACGATGCTGTACTTTGAGGAGGCGTCTGTTGCCGCACCGTTTGTAAATTTTATTGTGATGCCGTTTTGTACAGCTGCGTTTGTTTGCGGTTTTTTAACGGTAATAGCAGGCGGTGCGGCGGTGATATCAACGGTTCCGTTATGGATTGGTACGGGATGCTGCAGATTTATTTCTTGGATATCCGGAATTATAGGAGGTATGAAATACTCACATATCCCATTTAACGGTTTTTTAAAATATGCAATCATAGCCGCGGTAATCTTTACAATAGCCGTTTATGCAATATTTCGGGATAAGAAAGCGCTTGCTAAATTCATTGCGGTTGCTGTAATGAGCATAAGCGTGCTGAATTTTGGCTATATTGAACGTGAAAATGACAGGCTTAAGATTGCGGTTTTAGGTGAAAGCGGAAATACTGTGTTATCGGTGATGTATGGCGGTCAGGCAGATATTGTTGATATAAGCGGCGGCGGAGCATACCTTGTGTCAGAGGAACTCAGACGTTCGGGAATTGCGCGCATTAACACGTTAAGCATTATTAACGGAGGATACAGCGATGTTTTTCAATATGAAGAAAATCTGCACTATGACAGTGTTGAAAATGTTTTCTTAGGAGCGTCAACTGCTGTGGCAAATGCCGAATACGTAATGGGGTTGGAACCGATATACACAGATTTTCAAGTATTTAAGGTGGATTATGACCAATACAGTATAACGGTTTACGACGGCGGAGTTGTAGAAGTTCATTTCGGACAGTTTACTTTTAAATGTTTCGGTGTGGAATATGACGGAGCGACAGGGGATGATGTCTGTGTAGCATACGGAAAATATAAGCCGCGGACAATTGAGTGCGGGCAGTTGGTGGTGCTTGACGATGTGGATTTGGGCACGGCGGATGAAAATATCTATGTCGGGAAGAAAAATTATTTATTTGAAACCGATGGCATAAGAACGGGTATAAAGGAATTATGAAAAAAAACATATTTTACATTTACGGTGAAGCCGCCGGGGTGGAGGCATTGACCAAGG
>JAISVP010000100.1 GCA_031271475.1 Oscillospiraceae bacterium
ATTTTGCGTTTTCCATTGCCTCATCTGCTTTTTTATAGGTATCCGCAACCTCGTCCCTGCGTGAATCAAGTATCCTGTTCACGGGCTTAAAAAGCCAATGCTTTACAAGCAGGAACGTAAGGAGCGTATTGAGCAACACAAAAATTATGTTACTCAAATCAATTGAGAAAAACTACATAATTCCGAATGTAACACCGCTTAACAATATAAAATTCAAGAAAGCTCCTCCTCTCCCGTTCAGTCGGTTTTAAGCCAGTTTACCGATAAACGGATTTGCGAACATAAGCAGAATTGCGACAACGAATCCATAGATACCTGTAGACTCGGCGATAGCGCAGCCGATAAACATTGTTCTCGAAACGGCGCCTTGCTGTTCCGGCTGACGGCCTATTGCCTCACATGCCTTACCGACGGCATATCCCTCACCGATTCCGGGCCCTATACCCGCTATCATTGACAAACCCGCGCCTATTGCTGAACCTGCAAGAACCAATCCTAAGTTATTTACGTTTTCCATAATCCAAACCTCCCATAAAAATGTTGTATTATAAACCGTAATCACGGTCTATCGGCAATTGATAATGTCAGTTGGGTTTTACTCCTCCGTCGCCGCACCGACGAACGCCATAGTAAGCATAATGAAGACAAACGCCTGCATGAAACCGGAGAACAGATCAAAGTACAAAGACAGGAATCCCGGTATACCGACGGTAGTAAGCGGCGCAGGCAGACCGATTGCGCCTGAAAGTGCGGAAAGAGCCATATAAAGTATGGCGGAAATGATAAATCCGCTCGAAACATTTCCGAAGTGACGGAAAGACATAGACACAGGGAGCGCAAGATCACCGATTATGTTAAGCGGATTGATATAGCTTTTCAGATGCAGTTTCAGACCTTTAGTCCGGATACTGAAAAACTGCACCATAACAAAAGTGACCAATGCCCATGCGATTGTGGTATTATAATTGGAAGTTATAGGACGCAAACCGAACAAGCCGACAAGACTTCCCATGATTGAGGACATAAAAAGTGCGGCTATGTACGGAGCGAAAGCGATGTTCTTCTCCCCCATAGTTTCCTTAACCAAACTGTTGACAGTGGTAACAATCCATTCCGCAATGACCTGACGCTTTCCGGTCGGAATTTTTTTTAAATCATGCGTTAACAGTTTGAGAATGATACCGATAACAATTATTAAAATCCAGCCCACGACTACCGTTTCAGAAATTCTTATTTCCAAACCGAACAGATTTAAGCCCAAATAATGTGAGCCGGTTATGAGTTCCTGAGCTTCCATTTACACACCATCCTTGAAAAATATACCCCTTATCCTAAACAGCACAGTAGGATAAAGCAGAGGGACAGCCGCAGAAAACGAATTTATCCGCGGACTTGAAAACGCAAAATACAGCCACAGTCCGACGACCGACATACGCAGCAAATATCCGGACATTGCCTTAGCCCTTGCCCATCCCGGACCTCTGCTTAAAAAAATATTAAGCGACAGCCAAAGCATGACCATATCCGCAAACATCGTAAACATACCGCCTGCAATGCCCAGCAGGGAAGGAACAAACTGTCCGGAAACAAGATAACAAACCAAAATCACAGCGGCATTCGGGATAACCGACCAGCCCGCCAGAAAAACCAGTTCTTTTTTTAAATCCTTAAATCCCATAGTTATTGCTTTGTGTCTGCTCCCGTTAAAATCTTCTTTTTTAAATCACTGATCCTTATTCTAACACACATTTTTACAAATGTCAATACCCAATTTCATTTTTTTATATTTAATATTTGACAAATAGTATCCGGTATGTTATACTATGAGAAAACTGTGGAGGACTTACGGTTGCTGTATCAGGACAAGTTTGCTAACAATTGCCAGCTGTTTGCGGGGCGGTATGAACAAATATAAAAATCTTACAAGAAGCACAATAGTACTGTCGATAGGTACTTTCGGGTCGAAACTGATCAGTTTTTTCCTTGTTTCCTTATATACGGCGTATCTGTCAGCGGCAGAGTCTTCGGCTGCGGACTTGGTGACGAAGACGGCTAATTTGATTATACCTTTGGCTATAGTTGGAATTGATGAGGCAATTGTTCGGTTCAGGCTTGAGGGGAAATACTCAAAGCAGGAATTATATTCCGCAGGCCTCAGGGTAATGCTTGCCGGATATTTGGGCTGTCTGGCGCTGTTCCCGTTTTTTAACTGGCTGCCTGATACAAAAGATTTTCTCCTTGAAACTTATCTTTTTATATTCGCCGCCGGTTTCAGAGTTTTAAATCAGCAGTTTATCCGTTCAAGGGGATTGCTCAGGCTGTTTGCGCTTGACGGAATACTCACCGCTTTTAACCTGCTTATTGCATATGTTGTTGCATTTGTGGTGCTTGATGCCGGATCGAAAGGATATATTTTAGCCAATGTCGCCGCCGATATTTGTTCATCCGTTTTTTTGATGGCGGCGGCGGGGAATTTCCGGTGTATAAATTTTAAGTCAATATCCAAAGGTCTGACAAAGAAAATGCTTAAATACGCACTGCCGTTATTGCCGGCATATTTACTGTGGGGAATAGTAAGCTCGTCCGATGCGTTTATGGTGAAATACATTGTCGGGGAAGAGGAAAACGGACTTTACAGTGTGGCATATAAAATTCCGATGCTCATCTCTTTTGTGTCCGCCGTTTTTTATCAGGCATGGCATTTGTCGGCTATAACGGAGTTCAAATCCAACGGGGCGGAAAAATTCTATACAAATGTTTTCGGGGCTTATTCCTCTGTGATGTATGTCGGTGCCGCCGGAGTGCTGGCAGTTTTAATTCCCGTGACAAAGTATGTTATTGACGCTGAATATTTTGACTCGTACAGGTATGCGCCGATGCTTGTAATAGCGGTGCTTATGTCCAGTATGTGCCAGTTTATGAGCAGTATCTATGCCGCCGCTAAAAAAACTAAAAACTCACTCTATACAAGTGCGCTGGCGGCGGGAACAAACATACTGCTTAACTGTATTCTGATTCCTAAATTCGGCGCGCAGGGTGCGGCATTTGCTACAATGATGAGCTATTTTGTGTGTTTTATAGTCCGTGCGGCAAATACACGGCGGATCGTTGCGTACAAAATCAATTACGGAAGGTTTCTGTTTAATCTTGCGGCACTTTCCGCAATGTGTACCGCGCTTATTGCGGATATGGAGTACCTGCCTGTAATTTTAATTCTTACTTTTGCTCTGGTGTTAGTGTTCAATTTGTCTGAAGTCCTTAAAATGGCAAGAAAAATTATGGCAAGACAGTGAACGGCTGCCGCGCATGACGGCGGAAAGGAAAAAACTTATGGAAAAGAAATTAAACTGCCCCACCCCTCATATAGGGGCTAAGTATGGGGAAATTGCGGAAACGGTTTTAATGCCGGGAGATCCGCTGCGTGCAAAGTTTATAGCGGAAACCTATCTCAAAAATGTTGTCTGTTACAGTAAAATACGTAATATGTACGGTTTTACGGGTGAATATAACGGACGGCGTATTTCCGTGCAGGGAAGCGGAATGGGAATGCCTTCAATGGGGATTTATTCATACGAACTGTATAATTTTTATGACGTTAAGACAATTATACGCATCGGTACGGCAGGTGCGGTATCCGACAGCGTGCACTTGCTTGATATATGTTTCGCACAGGCAGCTTGTACTGATTCAAACTATGCCGCACAGTACCGTCTACCCGGGCAGTATTCCCCGATTGCCGATTTTGAACTGCTGTGCAGGGCTTCTGCGGTTGCGAAAAGCAAAGGTATTACCCCTCATATCGGGAATGTTCTGACGACAGATGCATTCTACGCTGATTCACCGAATTTGAAAGAATGGATGAAAATGGGGGTGCTTGCTGCCGAAATGGAAACGGCGGCACTGTACTGCAATGCCGCAAGAGCATCATGCCGTCCCTGCAATGAAACGGCGGACTCTTATGCAATGCAGGGACAGGCGTCCGGCAATAATATTAAGAAAGCGCTGGCGGTTTTAACAGTTTCCGACTGTCCGTTAACAGGTGAGGAAACCACGGCGGATGAGCGTGAAACGGCGTTTACAGATATGATAGAACTTGCTTTGGAAATTTATAGTTGTTTCTAACGGCTGCGGTCTGGGCAAAGCCCGGGTCTCGCACGCAAATGCGTGCGCCGATGAGAACTTCGATTAGAGAAGTTCCCGATCGAAATTACTGTAAAAGGAGCTTGGTGCGTATTTTTATGAATGTTTTCTTTAATAACCGTGAGGAAACCGGAAGATCGGCAAACTGTTCGTCACTGACTGTTAAGTGTTTGAAGCTTGGAATATTTTTATTTCCGTTTATGTACGGACTGTTTCAGGGTTTTTGCGCATTGGCGGCAGGGATTTATTTGCTTGCGGTTTTGGTGTTTGCAATAATAAGGGGAGAAACTCTTGCCGTTCCACGCGGCTGGTACTGTGTGATTTTTGCGGCATTTGCGGTATTTTCAATAATTTCCGTGTTTGCCGCAATTGATAAAGGCACGGCGGTTCTGGGGCTTATAAGGTTTATGCCGGCTGTAATATTTTTCGCTTTGGTATCGCTTATTTCGTATGATGAACGGATGGAACTGTTCAGTGTAATTCCGTTTTCGTGTGTTATTGCCACGGGGTTCAGCTTAATAGCTTACTTTATTCCCGCGTTAAGGGAATATTTCTATTACAGTGCGGCACATGACAGGCTTGGTGGAACATTCCAGTACCCGAACACTTACGCGCTGTTTTTAGTAATCGGGGTGATAATTTTACTCAATAATCAAGGGAAAAGCAACGGCTCAAAACTTAAGGCTCATTCGGTACCGGAATCTTCCGATACGGAAAATGCCGAGGAGGAAAAGAAATCACGCAGATTGAAAAGACGTGAAAAGATAATCCACGGTGCGGAATTTGCCATAATGGCGGTGGGACTTTTTCTTACGGGCAGCAGGATTGCGCTGGTGCTGTTTTTTGCCGTGACTTTATTTGCGTTTATTAAGAACAGGCATACGGGATACTATGTGCTGTTTATTTTAGGCGGTATTCTGATAGTGGCATTAATTTCCCTGCAATTCGGCGGCATAAGCCGGTTCGGGCGAATTTTTACAATATTCAGCAATCAGGACTCAATGACAGTGCGTCTTATATATCAGAAAGACGCGGTTAAGGCAATTTTATCAAATCCGTTCGGATTGGGTTACGGCGGGTATCATTACGCACAGCAAGCGTTTAAAACAGCAGTGTACAGCACGCGTTTTGTGCATAATGAGTTTTTGCAGACAGCGTTGGATTTCGGGATTGCGCCGTTGATTTGCACGGTTACAGTACTTGTGAGAAGTTTTTTTTCCGATACTGTGTCACTGCTCCAGAAACAGATTATGGCAGTAATTGTTCTGCACAGTCTGTTTGATTACAATTTGCAGTTCCTGTATATCGTCTTTATACTGATACTGACATTGGATCTGGACAGGTTTACAGCGACGGTTTCCGTTAAGAAGGCAAAACTTTCAGCGGCGGTTTGTGCGGCGGCTATGACTGGAGCGCTGGGCATTTTTGCCCTCTGTGATTTTCTGCGTTATATAAGACGTTATGAGGATGTTCTTAAGATTTATCCGCATTATACAGAGGTGCGTTCCGTGGTTATGGAAAATGCGTATGATTCATTCAGGAACGGAGAAGCGGAAATTGAACTTGCAGGCGCGCAGGCTGAAAAAATACTTTCTTACAATAACTACGACCTGTCCGCATATGAAATCCGTGCGGAGATTTGTCAGAAAAACGGAGATTATTCCGGTGCGGCAGACGCATTGCGCAATGTCGTGCGGCTGAATAAATACTCAGATCAGGCTTATGCCGATTATATATCGGTATTGGCAAAGGCGTTCAGAATGGCGTTAAACACGCCTGGAATGGAATATGAAGCTGAATATTACCGGCTTTGTATAGTTGAAGTGGACGATATTATCGAAGAAGTTAACAGTACCGTTGACAGGAATGCCGAAAAAATCGGAATCTCACATGAGGTTGCACTGTCTTTCAACGACAAAGAACTTATAAAACAGCTGACCGTTGACAGTTAAGGAGATGCTATGAAGAAAATAGGAAAGAAAAATATTGCCGGAAGCATATGTATACCGTCCGGAATCAGATGTACAAAAGCGGAGGCGATTGAACGGTATTTCGGGTTTGAAGGGATAGGGATTATCACCACCAAGAGCGTCAGTTTTAAGCCGAAAACCGGATATAAAGAGCCGCTGTATGTTCGGGTAGGGGAGCAGTCTTACATCAATGCGGTAGGACTTGAAAATCCCGGCGCCGAAGTGTTCGCACAGGAATTGGCGGGGATTGCGGTTCCTGAGGATAAGTTTTTGCTGGTATCGGTTTTCGGGAAAGATGCGGACGAGTTTTACAGCGCCGCAAGCGTGCTGGCAAAGTATGCGGACGGTTTTGAACTGAATCTGTCATGTCCCCATGCAAAGGGATACGGTTTGCAAATAGGAAGCGATCCGGATTTGGTTGTGGAAATCACAAAGCGTATATCGGAAAGTTTTGACATTCCCGTATTTGTTAAACTCTCGGCGGCAGTGCAGGATATTGCGGGTTCGGCAAAAGCGGCGGCGGAAAGCGGTGCGTCCGGAGCCGTTCTTATAAACACTGTTCCGGGAATGGAATATGTCGGAGGGGTTCCCATTTTGTCAAATGTAACAGGGGGAATGTCCGGGAGCAGCATACGTCCGGTGGCATTAAAGGCTGTACGGGAAGTGCGGCAGGCAATAGGGAATGAACCTGTAATAATCGGTATGGGCGGGATTTCCTCCGCTGCTCATATAGAAAGCTTTAAAGCGGCGGGCGCCGACTTCTTCGGAATCGGCAGTGCGCTTACCGGTTTAAATACAAGTCAGGCGGAAGAATATATCGGTAATCTTCACAAAGGTGCGGATATACCAAATCCTGCTGACAGTATAACAAATATGGACTATCAGGAATGTGAGATTGAATCAAACATTTCGCTTACTGACACTTTGCACCGGATAAAGCTGTCGCCTTGGAAAAACTATCCGGAAAATACGGATGTGGCAGGGAAATTCTTTTTTATTTGTATTCCGGGAACAGGAGAGAAACCGTTTGCGCTTTACAGTTATGAAAACCGTGAGTTCATTATAAAAAATGTCGGATGCTTTACGGGGGTTCTTACGGGATTAAAGCCCGGGAACAAGGTTTATATCCGCGGGCCGTACGGAAACGGTATGCCTGATTTTGAAGGTGCTGAAGTCAATTTTGTTGCCGGCGGGACAGGGATTGCACCTTGCTACGAAATGGCAAAAAAATACAGTGTCGGGAACACTGTAAGATTTTTCTTCGGCGGCAGGTCTGCCGGAGATGTTTTCGATACCGGCAGATACGCTGAACTCGGTGAAGTTAATATTGCCACAGAGGACGGAAGCCTTGGATTTAAAGGGTTTGTTACGGATATTCTGCGTAATTGCGGTTTGGACAGTGAAAGACAGGTGTTTATAAATGTAGGGCCTGTAAAAATGATCGAATCCTGTGTTGAGATTGAAAAGCCTGAAGCATCGGAGATATGGGTGTCCATTGAGCACAGGACGAGCTGCGGCGCGGGTATTTGCGGTAAATGTGCGGACAGTGACGGATTTATTACCTGTGTGGACGGACCGTTTATGCGATTACAGTAATTCGACCCCGCACGC
>JAISVP010000113.1 GCA_031271475.1 Oscillospiraceae bacterium
CACGGCTTTTCCAAGCGTCACAGGTGCGATAAGGTTGGTATTGCATCCGATAAAGCAGTTGTCACCGATTTTACAGCGGCTCTTTTTTATGCCGTCATAGTTGACGGTTACGCATCCGCATCCGAAATTAACACGCCGTCCGACATCGCTGTCCCCTATATAAGTAAGATGTGCAATGCTTGTAAACTCCCCGATATCCGAGTTTTTTACTTCGACAAAATTCCCGATTTTTACGTTGTTCCGGATATGGCAGTCCGGACGGATTCTCACAAACGGCCCGATCTTTACACCGCTTTCAATCACGGAATCCGCCGCCTGTACGCTGTTAAGTTCGGAACTGCCGCCAACGGTACAGCTGTCAATGACTGTATTCGGGCCTATGATACAGTTTTCCCCGATTACGGTATTGCCCGTAAGGACTGTTCCCGGCTTTATTACGGTGTTTTCACCGATTTTTACGCGGCGTTCAATTGTAATGCCGTCCGTACACTGAAAGTCCACACCCTGTTCCAAATGCTTTTCGATGACAGTAATTCTTGCAATACCGTTCATCTTAAGTAAATCTTTTCTGTCATTTGCGCCAAGAACCGCATTCGGATTGCCCGACATATAAGCCTGTGCGGTTTTTCCCGCCTCAAGAAGCGCTGCAATGCAGTCAGTAAGTTTATACTCTTCCCCGGAACCTGCTCCTATTGTGTTCAGCGCAAAAAGCAAATCCGGCGTTTTAAACCAATATGCTCCGGAATTGACTTCTTTTATCAGCTTTTCGGATGAATCCGCGTCATTTTCTTCCACAATCGCCTTTATACCGTCCGCAGTCCTCACAATCCGTCCGTATCCTTTCGGGTTGTCAATTTCCGCTGTAATTACGGTAACCGCCGCATTGTTTTCCGTATGCATATCAAATGCATTCCTTACTGTTTCACTGTCAAGCAGAGGTGCGTCGCCGCACACAACAAGCGTATATTCCCCGTCAAGCCCGTCCGCCGCCTGTAGGACGGCATGAGCGGTACCCAACTGCTGCTGCTGCTTTACAGTACGGATGTCCGTATGTTCTTTTTCCCTGAGATATGCGTCAATGTATTCGGACATATAACCTGTTACAACGCAAATGTTTTCGGCGCCCGAGTCACGGCAAGTCCCTATAATCCATTCAAGCATAGGTTCGCCCAATATCTTAAACATCGGTTTCGGGATGTCCGCCCTCATTCTTTTTCCCTGCCCTCCGGCAAGTATAACAGCATTTTTCATAATGCCCTCCCATAAATTAAAGTATTATTATAATATGCCGCCGGAGTGCGGGCGGTTCTTGTAATCTGCTATTATATATTATGCCAAATTTCAAAGAGTTTTTCAAGGGGTTTTTGAAATTTTTTCTCTTGACAGTATACAGGCAGTATGTTATAATGACTTAAGATAGCTTTAATTATTAAACCGCAAACGAAGTCCTGCGGTTATTTGCGGATTAATGCCCCGCCGAAGGCATAAAATGAAATTTTATGCCCGGTGACGCTTTGCGTCACCGTTTCGGGCTTTGCCCGAAACTTCGGCGGGGGGAAGTGAACGGGTGCGGGGCGGCCGGAGGTGGATTTTATGTTTGAGCACGTTTCAGATTGTCTTTCGTCAGTGAAAGCGGTAATAGCCGCGGGGGTATTCCTTGCGGCAAGTTTTGTGCTGATGTTAACACAGACGCATTTGCCTGTGGATCCGGCATGGGTAACCGTTCTTATTTGCGGGTATCCTTTGGTGTACTGGGCATTACGGTCACTGGTTTGTAATAAGGGAATAAACAGAATAACGACTATGCTTCTGATTACGGTAGCAATGTGCGGCTCTGTGTTTATAGGGGAAGTTTTTGCCGCGGGGGAAGTGGCGTTTATAATGGGCATAGGTGCGCTTTTAGAAGAGAAAACCGTGGAGCGCGCAAAAAAAGGCATTAAGAGCCTTATAAGCCTTAAGCCGGATACGGCAAGAAAAATCAGCGGCGGAAAAGAAGAAACCGTTCCGGTTTCGGAAGTCCGCAAAGGGGATATTCTGCGTGTTCTGCCCGGGGAAACAGTTCCGGCAGACGGCTGTATTACAGCCGGTTCAACGTCTGTAGATCAGTCCGTTATGACAGGGGAGTCTTTGCCTGTGGATAAATCTGCCGGGGATGACGTGTTCTGCGGCACTGTGAACCGCTTTGGCGCAATTGATATAAAAGCCGTAAAAGTCGGTGAGGACTCATCTTTACAGAAACTGATACGTCTTGTTGAGAATGCTGAAAACAACAAAGCGCCGATGCAGAGGATAATAGATAAATGGGCGTCCGTGCTTGTACCCGTTGCCTTGCTTATAGCAATTGCGGTTTATATTATAACAGGGGACACGCACCGTGCCGTAACAGTTTTAGTTGTATTTTGCCCGTGTTCTTTAGCATTGGCTACGCCTACGGCAATCATTGCGGCAATCGGCAGTGCGGCAAAAAACGGTGTAATAATAAAATCCGGTGAGGCGCTCGAACGTATGGGAAAAACGGATTACATTGCCTTTGATAAAACCGGAACACTTACCGAAGGTAATCTTACGGTAAGTGATGTGGTAAGTTTTACCCGTGATTTTGATGTTCTTGCACTTGCCGCATCTGCGGAATCGTATTCCGAACATCCGCTTGGAAAGGCTGTGGTACTGTATGCAAAAGGAAAAAATATTACTTTAACGGAAGTATCCGATTTTAAAATGATTCCCGGTAAAGGCATTTCGGCTGACGTTGACAGCCGGCGGGTGCTTTGCGGCAGTACGGCGTATTTAGAGGAAAACGGCATTTCCGTGACAAAAAATATGCGGGAAGCGGCTTTACGTCTGCGTAACGAAGGCAAAGCGGTAATTACGGTTGCGGCGGCGGGCAGGTGTGCGGGATTGGTCGCCCTGTCCGATACACTCCGGTCTGCGGCAGAGCTTATGATACGGGAATTGAAAGACAGCAATACAGACGTCGGTCTTTTTTCCGGCGACCATAAGAGCACGGCTGAATATTTTGCGGAAAAAACAGGCATAACACAGGTGTATGCGGAACTTTTACCCGCTGATAAAGCCGAAAAAATTAACAGGCTCCAATTATCCGGAAAACGTATTTGTATGATAGGGGACGGAGTAAATGACGCACCCGCGTTAAAGACCGCATATGTCGGTGTGGCAATGGGTGAATTCGGCAGTGATATAGCGGCTGAAGCGGCGGATATAGTATTAATCAGCGGCGACTTAACAAGGATACCGTTCTTAAAACGTCTGTCAATTGCGGTAATCAGAACAATTAAATTAAACATAACCCTGTCGATGTGCATAAATTTTATCGCAATTACACTTGCTGTTCTGGAAGTTTTAACCCCTGTTACAGGTGCATTGTGGCATAATGCGGGGTCGGTATTGGTGGTGCTTAATGCCGCAAGGGGAGTGACGCTGCGTAAGAAACGCAATTGACCGCAATTGACCGAAATTGACATAAATTGCCGGATAATAACCTTAATTCTTTTGGGGAACAATAACCCCAAAGGAGTGATTTGGAATGAAGAACCGAATGAGTCCGCTGCTTATTTTTATAATCGGGGCGGCGGCGTATCCTGCGCTGGAAATTATTCTGCGGGGCTTTTCCCATATCAGCATGGCGGTTGCGGGCGGAATCAGTTTACTTATGATGCTGGAGATTGATAAGCTTAACATAGGCATACCGCTTAAAGCAATTTTAGGCGGTTTGTTTATTACCTGCGTTGAGTTTAGTTTCGGATGTCTGGTTAATCTCTGGCTGGGTCTGTCTGTTTGGGATTATAAACATGAAACTTTCCATTT
>JAISVP010000135.1 GCA_031271475.1 Oscillospiraceae bacterium
CCGAAAGACACAAGCACCTTTTGTCCGCGTTCCTGACAGAATTTTACATCATCCGCAAAGCTGTCCGGGTCCGGGTACAGTGACGGATCCGGGGTGAAAACGCAGGTGGAATTCGAGGCGTCCGTAAGCATAAAGGACGCTATTATCACATCCCAGCCCTCATCGACCTCCGAAAGTTTCATTGTCGGATTTGTATACCAGTTTTCCCAGTATCCTATTAGCGTATGTACGGGCAAATCCGCTGCCTTTGCGGTAAATGAGCTTAAAACCGCCGGAAGCAATGCCAGTGTAATCACCGCCGCAAGTATTTTTTTATACATATTATACATAACTGTTTTCCTTTCTATATAGCTTATTATAGCATATTGCCGACCAAAAGTCAACACTTTTCGACAAAAATTCATTTTTTGTCAGATTTGTGCGGATTGCATAAATGCACCCGCTTGAATTTGTGCAATACTGCCAAAACAGAGTACCTCAAAGGTACTCTGTTTTGGTGTAAAATGTTCCCATATACGTTAACTTATGAAAACACGGTTTGAAGTTGCCGGGATTGCCGCTTACCGTTCCTGCGGCAGTTGCAGCAGTCCGAACTGACCAGTTTAATTTTCAGTTTCCAGAGCTGTAGTCAGCGGCATTATTATTCCTTCTGCGTAAGCTGTAAGCTCGTCAAAAAGTTCAATCATAGTGCTCCAACTCCTTGGGAAAGCATTACTGCCGTAAACTCGTTTGACATACCCGTTTGAATACTCTATAGCTATACGCCACTGAATCCCGTCGAGAATATTCCAGTTAATATATGAATAATTAAGACGGTTAAACATCGGGGAAGCGCTGGTCAGAAATTCCGCAGCTTTATCTTCCGGAATCTTCCCGGTAAAAGTAGTTATTGGCTTTCCCGTTATATCTCCTCTGTACTCCGTATACAGAGAGTTTGAAAAATCAACGTAATCCTCACTCATAGTTGCTCCAAACGAACTGCTTGTTATTGTAATCGCTGAAATTTCATGCTGACCGGTTTTTACACTTTTCATTAAAGCGAGGTCAAAAACATCGGCAACATAATCATCATTGAGATCATAGCTAGAGCTTTGCGGATCGTTATTTATTTCCACTCCCAGCAACTGCTTCTTTAACTGTAATACATCGGTTGCGGGTTCCTGCTGGTCAGCCATTACGGACGATACCAACAGTATCATAGCGGCGTTTCCGTATATGGTGTTTTCATTGGTAGTGTATTCCGTATCGCTGTCAAGATAGCATTTACCGTCGTATTTAGATAAATGCCTGTTGTCGTAGTGGTTTGAACCCTCGGTGAAATATCCCGGAGGCGCTTTGTACGGGTCTAATTTCTTGGCGTTGGAATATATATCACTGTAGATATTCTTTACGCTGTTTTCGCCCGCTCCGGATACATAAGAGAATGAGAGAGGATTTACGCCCAAAAGATGGTGCATAGTGCCTTCGAGATACGGCAAAGGTCTTTCGTACGGATTTTCTCCGTAAAGGATTAAGTTTCCAATCATCATTGTTGCCGCACTTTGTGCTATAACCTGATTGGCGCCCCACCAGTAACCCCAAGTAGGGTAAACAGTTCCCCAGTTGTCCGGTCTTGCCGTCGTTTTGGTGTACCATGTATTGAATTCGGTACGGAAATAGTCTGCAACATCGCTGTTCGGGGTATCATTGCCGTACAGGTAATGCACAAATCCGGAGAAAGAACGCGCGCCGTGATTGTAACTTAGGCTCATGTCCGCGTCGAAACAGTTAATTACGCTTGGGTCTTCGTAATGTTCTGCTATATAGTCTTCCTGCTCTGCCGGGGACATATTAATCGGAGCGGCTTTGATTGCCCTGTAAAGTGCTCCTGCCGCCCAGAACATATCGCGGTCAAGGTCTTCCTGCGTAAACGAATATGTTCTGTTTGCCGCACCTATGCTGAAGTTCTTTTTGTTATCGGGGTTATTTAACCAGTTCCAAGCCCTTATTGCGGTACTGAGGCACTGTTCCGCAAAGTCCTTATACGCCGGAACATCCTTATAAACCATGTATGCGTGCGCAAGCACTGCCGCCGCGTTTGCCGTTGCCTGATGGGAACGCAGATCCCTGTCGGTTTCCGGTGATGTGTGCGTGGTTTCACGTGTAAGGGTGTCTTCCATGTAAATGGTATTGCCGTCATAATTTGCCGCAATATAGAACGAGCCGTCCTTGGAGGAGTGTTCAAACTTAAGCAGCATATCCAGTTCCCATTTAACCTCGCTTAAGAAACCCGGCGCGTTCACATACCGCGGGTTAGCGGGGTCTGTTTCCGGGATATTCAAGTTCAAACTGTTAAATACTTCCGGGTTAAGTTCGTATGCAAACAGTAAATCCTCAAGCGTACCCGCTGCCGGATTTATGTATTTGCCGTAATCGCCCGCGTCATACCACCCCTGTGAAACGTCCGTAGTTTCAGCATCCGGGTTGCCTCTGTCAGACCATTTTTTTACCGTAACGTCATTCGGATGAAGATTTTCCCTTGCGAATTCACCCGCGTATTTTTCTTCAAGGTCGATTCCCTGACGCTGGAAATAATAATATCTCACAAGGTCGGTTAACAAACCGCCGTAAACATTTTCCCCGATTGTGAATTTAACGGACTCAATCGTATTAACGTCCAAGCCTTCGTATTTGTCACGGGGGGACAGTGCGTCCGGGTCAAGTCCCGCGTTGGGAATTCTTATAAAATACTCGCCGGGAGTCTTAACCTCACTGAAATTCAAAATCCTTATATCCTCGCCGGAAGCCTCGTCAAGCTGAAGCGGCACTGACGAAATTTCACCGCTGAATACAGTTTCGTCCGTATCCGCATTGACGACTTCGTAAGTTTTGCCGCCAAGTGTTCCGAACTTAGGGAAGTTGCTTACGCGCGCTTCTTTTTCGGCGTACGTGTCGTAACCCACTTGGTTGACTTTGATAAACGGGTACTGCCGTTCGTCATCGGGTGAGGAAATGGTTACATTTCTGAACTCCAAAACATCGCTGTCATCTACGCCGCCTACTGCAATCAGCCAGAAGTCGTCCAGACTGAAGTCGCTCTCAGGATAAGCGTCCACAAGATCCTTAATCGGGAGCGAAAAACTTTTCCATTCCATATATGGCTCACCGGATTCTAACGGTTGCCCGGCGATTTCCTCAGTCCAGTTAATTTGTGTCTCTACGCCGTGCTTTTTGGATTTTAATCCAATGGTGAAAGATGACGGACCGGGAACAGTAATAATTCGTAGGCAATTGACTTCAAAGTTAACCGTTCCGTTTTCATAGTAGTCCCTGATTGACATAGTCGTCCAGTTGGAGTTCGGGATGATATTTTCACCGCCCCATTCCTGGGTTCTCCAAATGCCGTCCGGATTATAGGTGCTGTTGACCAGAATGGTTTGCAGCTGCGTACCCGGCGTCGGGTCTGTGTTTGCCGCATTTGACTTAAATAAAGCAACTGACGGCAGCATTGCGGCGGCGAGCACCGCGCTTACGATTTTTGAACCCAGTCGGGTTCGTTTCTCAGTATTCATAAATACCTCCTTTTTTAATTCGCGGTTTTGCTTTACCGCTTCGCTGTTCTGAGTGCCGGCGGGTGCTCCATGTCCCGCATGGCAGACCGTACTTGTAATACTATTATACCAAATCCAAACAGATATGTCAAGACTTTTTTTCTTTTTTTGTCCGCAGATATTGACAACCGTAAAGTATCGTGATATAATGTGATTGCGACTAACAGTTATATGAAAGGGCAGTAAGAATATGGCAGAATATATTACCGTAAAAGAACTTGAAACAAGGGTCAGAATTTGGTCCGGAAGGAAGGGAATAAAAACACTTAATCCGGTGGATACACTGAGGTATATTGTTTTAAACAACAGTTATCTGTGTGAGAAATTAGGATGGTCAGGTCAAAAACTTGACAATATGAAAGGACGTCTTATTGACGAACGGCAGCTGTCGGCGGGAAAGGACGCACCCTGTCAGTGTGAATCTATGACGCAGTTTTTGCAGGCGGCATTCGATGAACAGGAACCGGACAGTCCGTTTGACTTTAATAAACTCATTATAGGTCTTATGAAGTCGTTTGAAACACGGACGTTCTTCCGCGATTTTGATATAAGAGTGGAGGTCATTATTGCAAATCCTCCGCTGTACCTGACTTTTGAGGAGTATGAAAGTTTTGAAAAAAGCAAGAGCGTTTTAATCAGTCCTACGGAATTTTCCGATTTGTTGCTCAAAAGAGCCGAGGAAGACGGCATATTTGTATTGAATTTCTATTATGTTCTCAATTACATAATAGAATCTGATACTCTGCTTGGAAAGTTCGGATTGACGGAGGAATTCCGTGAAATGACAAGGGATATGATTGTCTTTGCGGCACAGCAGGCCGCTGACAGAGAGGATGCGCCTGAAGACGGCAAGGTTAAATTTGACAGTCAGCTTAAAGAGGGTCTCAGCCGCCAGTCACGTGAGGAATTGCGCCGTAAGTCAGAGGAATATCCGTTTAATTTTGCGGCGTTTGTGCTGTATTTTTATGACAACCATAAGGAAATAAGAGAGTTTTTCGGGAATGTCAATATCCGCCTGAATAAAATTAATAAGGAAACCCATATCTTTGCGACTGCTAAGGACTTGGCAAAGCGTGTCGAGGAAGTTGTCGTTGTTAAGAGCCGCGCCGTCGATCTGCCGGAATTCAGCCGTAAACTCTATCCTACGCTTGAAGCGTTCGGAATTCTTCTGACCAGTGAGGATAAACTCAATGACGAATTCCCGATTACCGGACGTGACAGGGAAATTGAAGAAGCTACGGAATGCCTGCTTAGAATGCAGAAAAACAGCCTGTGTTTGGTAGGGGAGCCCGGTGTGGGTAAGTCTTCGGTTGCGTATGAGCTTGCAAGACGGATTGTGAAAGGCACAGTTCCTCCAATGTTGCAGGACAGGCATATTGTTGAAATCCGTTTGCTTGATATTGTTTCCGGTGCAAAAACTCCCGAGGACGGTGCGAAACTGTTCAAATCCGCACTCGGTGAGGCGCGTCACGGCAGAATAATTCTGTTTATTGATGAAATTCATATCCTTATTACGGAGAAGTCTTTTGACGCTTCCAATATTTTGAAACCGTACCTTACGGACAAAGTGGGCATTTCTATCATCGGGGCGACTACCAATGACGAATATTCCAAATATATAAGACGTGACGGTGCGCTGGACCGCCGTTTTACCGCACTTAGAATTGACGAGCCGGGCAGGGATACCGTTGTTGAAATACTCAAAAGGTCGAAATTGGGTTATGAAAAGCATTTCGGTGTGTCGATTGCGGATGACGCGATTGAATCTGTAGCCGATTACAGCCGCCTTATTATGGATAAGAACAACCCCGATAAGTCTTTGGAAATTATGGAGGGTACCTGTTCGCATATTGTTGTCGCCGAAAGTTTACTGCATCCGGAAGAGCAGACTTTCGACCATGATCCGTTCCCGGTTGACAGAGTGAATGTAGCCGAAAGAGTCGGCAGGACTTTGGGTTTGCCGTTAGGATTTCTTATGTCAGAGGATAATCCCGATTACGATTATGACAGGCTTAAAGACAGCTTTGCGCAATATATCTTCGGTCAGGAGAAGGTTTTGTCGTCTGTTTCAAACCATCTTGCCAATGCGTTTACTTTGCATGAGGAAGGCAAACCGCTTGCAAGTTTCCTGTTCGCCGGGCCTACCGGAACCGGTAAGAGTGAGTTTGCAGGAACAATTGCGGATATAGTTCTCGGCGGGCGCGAAACACATCTGAATGTGCTCGATATGGCGGAGTTTGCGGAAAAGAGCGCGCTTACAAAACTTATAGGGTCGCCTCCGGGACACGGCGATGCGGACGCTCTTGACTTCGTTGACGAGCTGCAGAAGAAACCGCCGTCAGTTATTGCAGTTGACGGAATTGAAAACGCTCATCCGGATGTCATTAAGATTTTCAGTAAAATTTTAGATGAAGGTAAACTGACAAACACAAAAGAACGCAGTGTAAACTTTGAGAATACCATTATTGTGTTTACAAGCAATTACGGTTTTACGCCCGGCGCCGACCGGAATACGGCAATTGAAAACCTTAAGAAACAGGCGGGTGCGGACTTCATAAACCGTATGGACGATGTGGTGATTTTTGAAACTCTCGGCACGGACAGTTTGGTTAAAATTGCTAAACGTGAAATTACAAAGCTTGTCGGGAAGTTCAGTAAGCGCGGGTACAGTATAAAAGTTGATGAATCCGTTTACAGGCAGATTGCTGTGGATTTCAATGAAGCACGCGCGCTTAAGAGCTTTATAAAAAGTGACGTTACCGGCGGCATAAGAGATGCTGCCAAGCGGTTAGGTTCAAATACAAAGTCGATTGCAGTCACTCTCGACGGGAACGGAAAACTGCTGTTCAGTTAGAGCCTGTTAAATATCTTTTGGCAAGTGTCATTTTCAGCAAAATTTCCGTTTTTCAGCGTTAAAATTCCTTGTAAGGCGCAAGCATTACTGCGGAATTTTGCCTAGAAAAGCCAAAAATCTAACAAAAAGCACAATCACAAAAAGATATTGAACAGGCTCTTAGGAAATTTCTTCCGAATACGCAAAATAACAATAAAAAATCAGACAGAAATCTGTCTGATTTTTTGCTGCATCAGTAAAAGTTAAGAACACAGTAAATATTCTTTTAAGGACTTAAAATTAGGTGCGTACGAACTTTGACTGCCAAATTTTTTCTTATAATCAACAAGGAAAAACACATCAATTTCTATATCAATCCGATCCCCTTCTATCGGGACGTCAGGGGTAGGATTATCCGGGTCATACCCTTTAGGATTGCCCGTATCCCTGTAGAGTTCCCCCAGTTCTTTAAGCTGGGGATTTTCTTTGTCATATGTGAATAAAGTTGATCCCCATGCGTCATACCAGTCCGGGTTGTTCATCGGAAACCATGCGAACCGCTCCACATACCGGCGTTTGTTAAAGCCTTCAACAGTATACTGAATAATCTGTTTTGCCGCCTCTACCACATTTGCACGGTATTCATCGCTGTCACCCGGCTGTCCGGGCGCAATACTCTGATGCCGCAGACCGTATTCTGTAATCCAAATCGGTTTTTGATATTTTTCATATATTTTGTCTATCTGCAATAAAAAGGCATCCGCAAAAGCTTTGCCCTGATCGGGATTAGCTCCTGTCCCCCAGTCGTCACAGTAAGTATGCAGGACAATAAAATCCACTTGGTTATCTACTAAGTCCATGAACTGCGAAAGCCATGTGTCACTGTAAGTATTTGTGGCATCGTCATACAGCCATGAATGACACATAACAGGGGAACCGATACGGATTTTATTGCGGTTCGGAATAAAATACTTTTTCCAAAGGTCGGCGGCTTCCTGCGGACTTATATTGGATTCCTGCTGTAAATCCGGCTCGTTAAATCCAAGGATTTGAGAATACTTATCCGTAAACTCCGCCGTGTTCATTTTCTCTGTGCCAACGCCGTTCCAAAACTGCGGAACATATTCAAGCGGGGTGTTCTGCGGCTGGTCATGATTCCAGTTGTAATACCATGACAGGTTCATATTCGGCAGATTGGCAACAATATCACTGCCTATGCCCTTTTTGCTGACATAGAAAGTCCGCTGTCCTGTAAAGACCTTCCTGCCGTCAATTTCTGTGACTATCGCAATTGTATGGGCTCTGACTTCGGTAATATAGAAATTGAGTGAGAGCAAGTTTGTCATTGCAGCCGATTCCCCGTCCAGATATAATTCATACATTGCCGAAGGGTCCAGTGCCTGCCATTCCACTGTAATTTCCCCTGCCGGCACAAGTTGTCCTGCCGCCGGATATGTAATCGCTGTTTCCCGCCATTCATTTACTCTGTCGGGTGCATTGACAGCGAATACAGTTAAATGTGAAGACAGAATTACGACCGCCGTCAAAAGCATTAATAATATTTTTAAGCTTTGCGGTTTGTTTGTTCGGTTCCGGAATTGAGTTCCGGCGGGTTTTAAAGCATTTCT
>JAISVP010000153.1 GCA_031271475.1 Oscillospiraceae bacterium
AATGACATTGCGGGCTGTGAAACATTACCAAAAAAGCATGAAACATCGCTTTATGACTGTCTTTTTTATAATTTTTGGGATAGGTTTGCTTAATTTGCTTGCGTTTCTGTCGGTTTCTCTGTCAAATACCGCAAATATAATCTTGTCATTTATTGCTCCGCGCGGAGGCTTTTCACCGGAATCCGGGGTGTTTACTTTGGTAAATGCCGTTCTGATTCTGCTGTTTGCGGTCGAGGCACGGACTTACTTCCGTACAAAACGGTTCAATAATCTGTTCAGGGAAAAGCAGAATACCGAAAGGACTGCCGCGTGTTTCTTTATGCAGGAACTGTTCCTTGTGTTTTTGGACAGGGACGCCGCACCTAGGTATATTGAGGATTATACTGACAATATTATGAATGCACGGGGGTTCAGGGCAGTGCCGCAGGAGCTTCCGCCGCATTTGGCGCATTCCTTTGTAAACAGTACGGAATTTACGGAAGATTTTCAATATGCGAATTTCAGCGAAGGCGATCATAATGTAAGAGTGCTGGTATATGACAGTGTGATGTGTTATGAATATAATGATATGTTTATGTTTTTAAATAAATTCCTTAAGTATGAGGGAGGATTTTATTTCGTGCCGAAATTCGGACTGTCGGAAAAGGACTTGAATTTTATACGCACGGTGTTGAAACCTAAGAATGTGAGGAGTATAAAAAGTGGACGGTGAACAGTTGACGCTTAAGGAAGATGCCGGGCACGGCGGAATAAAAATAGAAAAGAAGTATAAGGTTCCGTTTGAAATGTTTGAGCAGTCGTTTAAGGATTTCCAAAAGAAATATGTGTATCCCTTGGTGATTGTACAGGCTGCGATTTACGCTTTGGTGCTGGCTCTGGCAGTCTGGAGAATTCTCCAGCAGCAGACGTTTTACTATATGTTTATGGCTATTGCTCTGGGGATGGGAATCTCGGTGTTTATCCGCCCGAAGCTTACAAGGCGGAAGGTCATGCTTGGGGTGCGCGGGATTGAAAATGATGTGTACCGTTTCCGGCTGTATGACGACAGAATTACATTGCTGTATCTGAATACGGAAAAACCGGCGGTAAAAGATACGGATGAATCCGCACCGCAGGAAACGGCGGCTGAAAAGCATGGGGATGAGTCCGCACAGGAGGAAACGGCGGCTGAAAAAGACGGCGGAACAAAAGTAGATCTTCAGGATTTGGATGTTATCGAATCGGCAGGCGAAACTGTTCTGAGATTTGACAACGCCAATTTTAAAGTAATTGAATTTGACAGCTATTTTATGCTGTACCAGACTCGCGCGATGTACTACACAGTGCCGAAATTCGCTTTTACCGACAGTGAGATTGAAATGCTCCGTGCTGTTGTTTGAATTGCGAACGGTTTCTGAAATCAGAATAGGACAGATAAATGAAATACGTATTGGAAAAATGGGGCGCGGTGTTTGCGGTGCCGGTGGAAGCTGTGGACGGGATACTGAGTTCCGCAAGCGGGAATACTGTGAAAACATTGCTGTATGTATTGCGGCACGCGGAAAAGGATCTGTCGTATCAGGATATCGCAAACGGAATCGGATGTTCTCCCGATGAGGTTAAAATTGCTTTGGACGGGTTAAAGGCATTCGGAATAAAAGAGTGCACAAGTGAAAATCCCGCCGAGGTGCGCGAATCCTCAGTTAATAACTCAGGCGGCAGGGAAGAGACGGAAAAACAGCGGCAGCGTACCGGCGGCGGTTATCTCAAAATGGCAAGCGAAGTTGCCGAAAAGAAAAAATCATCCTCGGATATTGCGGGTATTCTGACGGTTTCACAGCAGATCTTCGGGGGGCCGATTACGTTTTCACAGCAGAGTTCACTGATTTGGATGTATGAATATCTGAAACTGCGCGCCGATGTTGTGCTGATGCTGGTTCAGTATTGCGTATCAATTGACAAACCGAGTTTCAGATACATTGAAACGGTTGCCTGTGACTGGGCGGACAGGGGGATTAACTCAATACCCGATGTGGAAAAGGAACTCGAAAGAATGAAAACGGCAAGTTCCCTTGTGCAAAAGGTGCTGAATCTTCTCGGTCAGACATCAAAGCCTACAAAACAGCAGCGGCGGTTTATTGATAAGTGGACGGAACGCTGCTATCAGTTCGAGCTGGTGGAATATGCGTACGAAAAATGCGTTGACCGGAAAGGTGCGGCTAATTTGCCGTATATCAACGGCATACTCGAAAACTGGTATAAACAGCAGCTTGTGACTCTTGCACAGGTGAAAGAATCCGAGCAGGAAACCGCATTCACCGGAAAACCCGTATCCGGTCAGAATGAACAGTCTTATGACATAAGTATTTTTGACAGGCATAATATTGTGTGAGCGCGTGTTCATGATTTGTACACATTCAGTTCATAATTTGTACTTTAATTTTTTTCGGGAATGCGGTATAATGATAAGGGTGCAGTCATTGTTGGCTGAATAATTTATGAGAGGTAAAGTATATGGGAAAATTTGAAGCCGGTATGGAAGGTATGATAGATACCTATGTCTATGAAACTACCACTCTAATGGAACAGTTGGATCAGATCCTTATAAAATCGGAAGCAAAAGGCGGATTTGACGATGATATTATTAACGAGATTTTTAGAATAATGCATACTGTTAAGGGCAGTTCCGCTATGATGGGTCTTGAAAATATGGCGACCCTTGCACACAGTATGGAGGATTTGTTCTTTATAATCCGTGAAGAAAAGCCCGTTATACGGTCTTATGAAAGGCTTTTCGGACTGATTTTTTCGGCGGCTGATTTGCTCAGCGGGGAAATAGATTTATTGCAGGACGACAGTGTGCCTCTTACGGATTTCAGCGCGCAGGTTCAGACTATTAAGGAATATGAGAAGGAACTTCGCAGCGGTATTGCAGACGGTACGGAATCCGCCGAAAAAACTGTATCTGTTCCCGTTTATTTTGAGCGGCAGGATAATCCCTCCGGGAACGGTGAGTCTTCCGTTAAGGTTTATTTTGAAGACGGGATAGAAATGGAAAATTTACGGGCTCTGCTGCTTGTAAACAATTTGGCGGACGAATGCACGATTGTCAGTCATGTTCCCGAAAAACTCGAAAACAATTCCGATGCCGCCGAGGAAATCGTACAGAACGGATTCATTATTAACTTTGTGCCTGTAAACGGACTGCAAAGCGTGCTTAAAGTAATTGAGTCCTCCGGCAGTATAAAAACTTATGAGATTTTGAACGGCGGCGGGCAAAGTGACGGCAAAGCGGAAAAATTAAATGCCGATCTGGAAAATTTAAACTTAAACACAGTGCCGGATAATGATACGGAGTCTGCCGCTCAGATCCAGATTCCGGAATCGGAGCAGTCTGTGCAGCCCGCACAGCAGATGCGGCCGGACAACAGTACGCCCCGGGGTCAGCAGACTGCTTCGCAGCCGGCGTCAAAAGGCAAACAGAGCCTTATCAGCGTGAATCTTAATAAGCTTGACCAATTGCTTGATATGGTCGGGGAGATTGTTATCACGGAGGCTATGGTCATTTCCAATCCCGATCTTAAGGGTCTGCGGCTTGACGACTTCCAGAAGGCCGCAAGACAGCTTCGAAAGCTTACTGACGAACTTCAGGACATTGTTATGTCTATCAGGATGGTGCCTATTTCAGGTGTGTTCAATAAAATGACAAGAATTGTCCGCGATATGAAGGTCAAACTCGGCAAGGAAGTTAACCTTGAATTTGAGGGCGAAACAACAGAGGTTGACAAGAGTGTTATAGACGGGCTTTTTGATCCGCTTATGCATATGGTGCGTAACTCAATGGACCACGGAATCGAAAATACCGCACAGGAAAGAATTGATGCGGGCAAGCCGCCCGTCGGAACGGTTACTCTTTCCGCTTACAGCACGTCCGGTGAAGTTATTATCGCTGTTTCGGATGACGGAGGCGGAATTAACTGCGAGAAAGTTCTTGCTAAAGCCGCGGCTAACGGTTTGCTTACAAAGCCGGAATCCGATTATACGGATAAGGAAATATTCGGGCTGCTTATGCTTCCGGGGTTCTCTACCAATGAGGAAGTTACGGAGTTTTCCGGCAGAGGCGTCGGAATGGATGTCGTAAAGAAAAATATAGAGAAAATCGGCGGATCGGTTTCGATTGAAAGCAAGGCCGGTGTCGGCACGGACTTTATTGTCAAAATACCGCTGTCTCTTGCTATTGTTGACGGTATTGAGGTTTCTGTTGGGGAGTCTATTTTTACCATACCTATGGGCTCTATTAAGGAATCTATTAAAATTAAGGGCAATCAGCTTGTTAAAGATACGTCCGGCCGTGAAATGGTAATGCTCAGAGGCGCTTGCTATCCTCTTATGAGACTGTATGAGATTTACGGGCTTGAACCGAAATATTCCGATCCGTATGACGGAATGGTTATGGTTGTCGAAGCCGAAGGGCACAGTGCCTGCATACTTGTTGACGAGTTAATCGGGGAACAGCAGGTTGTTGTAAAACCGTTTTCCGCAATGCTTAACCGGTATGACGTCAAACGCAACGGTATGGCGGGGTGTACTATTCTCGGCGATGGCAGCATTACAATTATACTTGATGTAAGTAATATTATATTGGATAAATAAAGGAGGAGCAATGTAATGGAAGAAGTTCTTATAGACCAAGTTACCGATACTTTTGCCGAGGATGGCGGAGAGATTCTGCTCTTCTTTGTCAATGAGGTGCTGTATGGAATCGATATACGTTTTATAACGGAAATAATCGGTATACAGCCTATTACAATCGTGCCTTTGGTGCCGTCTTATATCAAAGGTGTGATTAACATACGCGGGAAAGTTGTGCCTGTTATCAGCGCAAGAAGGAAATTCGGTTTGCCTGAAATTGACTATGATGAAAAAACCTGTATTATCGTTGTCGAAGTTAACGAAACCCCGGTCGGAATTATTGTCGATATGGTAAGGGCGGTTCAGTCTGTTATGCCCGGTGATATTTGCAGTTCGCCCGGTGCGGGTACTGTTAATCCTTCCGACCAGTATGTGAGTACCATTATCGAAAGTGACGGCGAGATTAAACTTTTGCTTGATATCCATAAACTGGTTCTTGAATAAATGAAAGTTGGTAAATGCATATGGAATTAAAGTTGACAGACAACGACTTTATTAGACTTGTGGAGTTTGTAAAAAAGAATTACGGTATAGACTTGGGCAAAAAACGCGTTCTGCTCGAAGGCAGGCTTTCCAGAACTCTTGCCGAGAAAAATTATACGAGCTTTACCGAATATATTGATATGCTTTTTAAGGACAGAACCGGTAAGGAGATTATTACTTTTCTTAATAAAATAACCACAAATCATACGTTCTTTATGCGGGAACCTGAACATTTCGAGTTTATGAAAACGGTTATTCTTCCCTATATCGAGCAGACGGTTAAAGCTAAGATTGCTAAAATCTGGTGCGCGGCGTCGTCTTCCGGGGAAGAGCCGTATACTATGGCTATGGTTATTGACGACTATTTCGGAATCAGAAAAGCCGGCTGGAATTTGAAAATACTCGCTACGGATATATCCGAAAATGTTTTGGAAAAAGCACGCAAAGGCGTGTATGCTCCCGAAACTCTTAAAGATATTCCAAAGGCTTGGAAACTTAAATATTTTAAACAGCTGCCGGACGGGAATTTTCAGGTGGTTGACTCAATAAGGCAGCAGGTGGAATATAAAAAATTCAACCTCATGGATCCTATTCCTCAATTTTCCAAGTATGATTTCATTTCTTGCCGCAATGTTATGATCTATTTCGATTTGGAAACTAAAAATGCTCTGGTCGAACGCTTCTACGATGTGCTTAAAGATGGGGGTTACTTCTTTACCGGACACGCGGAGTCCGTTACAAAAACTTCCAGATTTACTTATGTAAAGCCGGCCATATACCGTAAAATCGTAAACACTCTGTAGCGGACTGTCCCGGCGGGGACTGTCTCGGCGGAACATCACAAAATGGTGCATTTTGTGATTGCAAGCGCAGCTTGCAATGCCGCGAAGCGGCATGTTCCGCCGCCGGGTGCCGCCGAAGTTTCGGGCAAAGCCCGAAACGATGACGCTTCGCGTCATCGGCATAAAATTTCATTTTATGCCCTTCGGCGGCGCGGACGTTCACAGTGCGGTTTTACGGACAGATTCTTAACGGAGCCATGAGGAAATGTGACTGAAAAGGGGGAGATGTTATAAAGAAGGTCAGAACTTTAATAGTGGATGATTCTATTCTGTTCAGACAGACGCTGATGAAAATGCTTAACGAATCATCGGTTATAGAAGTAGTCGGAGAAGCGGCGGATCCGTACGAGGCACGCGATAAGATTAAATTACTTAAACCGGATGTTATGACGCTTGATGTTGAAATGCCGAAAATGAACGGTATTGCGTTCCTTAAGGAACTTATTCCGCAGAATCCGCTGCCGACGGTTGTTGTTTCATCGGCGCCGATTGCGGCATTTGACGCGCTGGATGCCGGTGCGGTGGATTATATAAAAAAGCCTGCAATAAAAACCCATGCCGATTTGCTTGCGTTTGCCAATGAAATGAAACTTAAGGTGCAAACGGCCGCAAGCGCAAAAGTCCGCAGACCGTATGATGTAAAAAAGTCAGCGGAGACATTTGCTCCGGTAAGGTATGCCGCGCCTGTCGGACTTACCGGTAGGAAAGTAATTGCCATAGGCACTTCTACAGGCGGTACGGATGCTTTGCAGACAGTGTTTAAGACATTTCCGGTAAATTCACCTCCTGTGGTAGTTGTGCAGCATATGCCGCCGGTGTTTACAAAAATGTTTGCCGAGCGTCTTAACAGACAGTGTGATATAACCGTTAAAGAGGCACAGCACGGCGACCGTCTTGAAACGGGTGTGGCGCTTATTGCTCCGGGCGACTTCCAGATGGAACTGAAAAAAGATGTAAAAGGTTTCTTTGTGAGTGTAAAAAAAGGCGAAAAGGTTTCCGGACACTGTCCGTCTGTGGATGTGCTGTTTAACAGTGTGGCTGAAACTGCCGGCAAGGATGCAATCGGCGTGATTATGACAGGCATGGGGGCAGACGGCGCTAAGGGGCTGCTGAATATGCGGACGAAAGGTGCGTATACCATAGGACAGGATAAGGAAACCTGCGTGGTTTACGGTATGCCTATGGTTGCATTCGATACGGGTGCGTGCTGTATGCAGTCGCCGTTGGGGAAAATAACCGATGCCGTGTTTAAACGGCTGACAAACAGATAGGGGGGGACTATGGCTAATATTTACGACAGATTCAAAAATAATGAAGAGGAAGTTGATGCCGGCGTAGAGAAGTACCTTACATTCATAATTGACGGCAGGTACTATGCATATCCGATTAAGGACGTAAAAGAAATTATAGAGATGCAGGATATTACGGAAGTTCCTGAATTCCCATCATATGCCAAGGGAATTATTAACTTGCGCGACATAATCATACCTGTTATTGATGTAAGACTGCGGTTTCATATGCCCGAGCACGAGTATAACGAGCATACCTGCATTATTGTGCTGATTATAAATGAAACCGAGATCGGATTCATTGTTGATACTGTGGATGAAGTTCTCGATATTGAAAAGTCATCCATATCACCGCCGCCGTTAGTGAGGTCGGAGGGTCATGCGCGTTATATTGAGGGAGTCGGAAAGGTTTCCGGGAAGATGATAATGCTGCTTAACTCTTCAAAAATGCTTAATGATGACG
>JAISVP010000170.1 GCA_031271475.1 Oscillospiraceae bacterium
ACCGAACAAGTCACGGCAAGCGATGGGGCGCACTCCTGCGTTGCCCTTATTATGCCGTATTTTTAGTATTCGTATTATTTGGGGGTTATTCCGTTTACACTAAGCTAAATTCAGAACTATTAATTGAGCCTTATTTGTATGATTATATTAAATTCAAAGAGGAAATTGAGCATAAGTCAACCGAATGATGGGTATATAGAATTCTACACGTCGTAAACACCTCGCATTGAGTCTAAAATCCTTATCTCAGTTACTTAAATGCAATTTTTCTCAAATCCAAAAATCTCTGATTGGGAATTCCCCGGAATTTAAGCGAAGATTCAAACTGCCTCTCTAACAAGCTTTTCCGCAAGCGGTTTATATTGGATATTTTCTATTGCCGTCCCGATTCCGGGAAAAATCATGTCGCTGTAATATTCAATTTTTGAACTGTTCCGCAAAAGCCACATGATTTGTTCTGTCATCTGTTCTTCATTTTCCTCCTCGATTGTGTTCAGTTCAAAAACCAATTTGTTCATTTTAAATCTGAGTATTTCCCATTCCCGGGTAAACTTTTAGACAAGTTTCTTGTCTTCATAGTATTTTTTTGCCTGTTCACGGGATGTTTTATTCTCCGAAAACAGCTGCAAACCGTACCGCTCATCAAGGAATCGCGCCGATTCCAGCGCCGTATAATTGCGGGTTCGCATTATGTAATCAATTACGCTTCCGTACGCCCCGCATCCGAAGCATTTGAACGTATTTGTCTTTTTATAAACCGTAAAAGACGGCGTTTTTTCGCTGTGAAACGGACATAACGCCTTGCAGGAACGGTTGAACGCAATGCCGTCGTCCTCCATCACTGTCCGTATATCAAGCTGCTGTTTCAGTAATTCAAAGGCTTGCATTTTTTATTCCTCTTAAATGTCGGATTTTGTCGTTTTGGCGCATAAATTTTTATTAATCGCCAATGTCGGATTTTGCCGTTTTATATATTTTGAGATATGAAATTCTATCAATTTTAAAACTTGAATTCAACACGGATTCCGCCGTCTTTCAGCACAACTTTTTTGATAAACAATGCCGTTATTTCGTGCTTTTCATCCGTGCTTAACTTATCCCACCGACTGAAATATTTTCGGCATTTACAATCCAGTTCCGTGCCGTATGCGGCGGCGGTGACTGCGGACTGCAATGCCTTTTTTACTTCTTCCTCGACAGCTGACAGATTCGGGAACGGACTGCGCTGCCGGCACTTGCCTTTTTTCCGTCCGCCGCAAGTCAGACTGTTTTTATTTTTTCCCACGACCGACACGTACATTCCGCAATATTCACAACGCATTAAACCCGTCAAAAATGACGCTTTCTGCGGATTATGTACAAGCTTTGCCACTCTCCTTGAATGCACTTGCAAATCCCGCGTCATTCGCCGTTTTGCTGCGTTTTGGGTGAAATATTTTCAATTCCATGATGTCTCCCTGTTTTCAATCTCGGCAATCTGCCGTAAAATCGGATAAATCTGCTGCGGCACAACCGCGTTGCCTAAGCATTTAATTCTGTCCAGCCCTGTGGAAATCCCATCATCGTTTCGTACAACTCCGCCGCTTGGGTCGGCGAACCGCCGTTCCAAATTACCGAGTAAACCGCCCTTAAAGTTCCCCGGAATTTCTTTTGGTAAACATTGCGGTAAATGCTTCCCTGAACATCTGTTTTGTTTATTTTTCTCCATGCCTCTCCATCGCTTGCAAGCGGCGTGGGCAACAATGAACACCCGTTCTCTCTGATGCACGGCTCCAAGCCATGAGGCCCGTATACTGCACCATCCGACATTATACCCCATTTCGGAAAAGTCCCGCAGAATTCGTCCGAAGAACCGTCCGTTTTCACTTGACAGTAACCCCCTGACGTTTTCTCCCAACACCCATTCCGGCATAATTTCGCAAATGATTCTTGCAAATTCTCCCCATAAATCACGTTCATCAGCAGATGCCAAACGCTTGCCGACAGTGCTGTGCGGCTGGCACGGGAATCCTCCGGACAGCAGTGTGAGCCGCCCTTTTCCGATTCCGGTTCGATCCCTAAAAGACTTTGCTGTAACATCGCGGACATCCCTCCATTTCGGCACATCCGGCCAGTGCTTTTTTAATATTTCTGTCGGATAATCTGCGTATTCGCATTGCCCGACCGTCTTAAATCCCGCCCATTCTGCGGCTAAATCTACCCCGCCTATGCCCGTAAACAGGCTCATGTGCGTCAGATTGTTTTCCGATGACCCTAATTTAAACCGCATAACAGTCCCCTTTTGCGCGGTTGGCTGCCATATTTGCCAGTCCCATGCGGGTTATTTCCCGGCGCATGAGGTACTGGTCGACTTCATCGGGGTACAGAATATCAAAATAATTCTGGACCGTATAACCCCATTCTTTGGGGAAACTCTCGATTTTTTGTATTGTGTAATCCACAATATCACTGATTTCCGTATTGGTTAATTCCCGTTTGATTAACATGCCGGCACTCCTTTCAGTCTGTAATTTCTACCGATATTATGGGATATTTGCACAGTAAACCCCTTCGCTTTTTCGATTATCCTGCCGGAAACGGCTTCCGCTTCCGGAACTCTGCACAAATCCGCAATGCTTTTTTCGGTCGAAATAACCGTCCGCAGGTCGTTTATATACCGGTAATCGAGTACGTCAAACGCGATATTGACATCGCCTTCGGTTACTTTCCCCTTGAAAAAATCGTCAATGTAAAGCACTTCCGCTTTTTTCAGAATATCTAATTCCGCCGCGTAATTTTCTGTATTCGCAAGTGCTTTAATTCGCGGAGTTTCCGCTCTCCAGCGCATGTAATTCACTGAATTTTTACTAAGCAGTTTCCCGCAGACCGCAGTGCATAAATGCGTTTTTCC
>JAISVP010000017.1 GCA_031271475.1 Oscillospiraceae bacterium
CACCCCGATTACACCGCCGATTGCACCGCACAGCACCACCATTATAAACCTTCCGAATCCGGTCATGCTTGCAAACCGCCCCAATACTATTACTCCGGCTACATACACCGTCAAATAAATTGCCGCACCGGTCAGCAGTCCGGTAATCAGACCGTGTTTACGGCGTTTCTTAGCCGCTCCGTATCCTGCCGCAATACAACCCACACACAGTGCGACATTCGCCATAACAGTAACAATTTCCGGAGAAGCCGTAACATATGTTGTAATCAGTGAAAACAGTGCCGCCAATGCCAAAATGATCACTGTACCTACTCCGATAAACAATACGTACACCTGCCATTTCGGCTGTTCTTTCGTTCTTTTTCTCATGCTCCGCACCCATGTCTTTACTTTATTCAAAGTATATTCACAAATGCATAAAAATATTAACCTCTGTCGGCATTCTCCATTGCCGTTACATTTACCTTAATCGCCCAAAGCTTCACCCGCACTTTATTGCGGTCGCCTCCTGTTTCAAGCAACACCGTGTCTTCCGTTTTTTTCAAGACCAACCCGACAATGCCGCCTTCCGTAACAACCTCGTCGCCGACTTGAATGCTGTCGCGCATATCCTTGGTTTCACGCTCACGTTTCTTTTGCGGTTTTATAATTATAAAATAAAACAGCACAGCCACTACCGCAAAAAATCCGATCTGTATCAGTAACGCACCCGTACCTTCGCCCGGAGGCAATTCTCCCGATGCTTCCGTAGCCGAAGCCACAGTTGTTAAAATCATCCAGTTATTTATCATCTTAACCTTCCTTGTCATCCTATAAGAAACTGTCAGCCGCCTACTGTTTCTGTCAGTGCCTGTATTTTATCTGTTTTCTCCCATGCCACATCCAAATCTTCACGTCCTATATGTCCGTAAGCGGCAAGTCTTCTGTACTGCGGCTTTCTCATATCTAAATTTTCTATAATTGACGCCGGACGCAGGTCAAACACCTTGCTTACCGCTTCGGCGATTTTCTCATCCGGCACAGTTCCGGTTCCGAATGTGTCCGCCATAACCGATACAGGCTGTGCTTTCCCAATGGCATACGCTATCTGTATTTCGCATTTCTTAGCAAGCTTCGCCGCAACTACATTCTTCGCTATATATCTTGCCGCATAGGTTGCGCTGCGGTCTACTTTGGACGGGTCTTTCCCTGAAAAGCTGCCGCCTCCATGCCTGGAATATCCGCCGTAGGTGTCCACAATAATCTTACGCCCCGTCAATCCGCTGTCACCCTGCGGACCGCCGATTACGAATCTGCCTGTCGGATTAATATAAAATTTTGTGTCATCATCAATCAAATCAGCCGGAATAACAGATTTTATTACATATTCTAACATATCCGCACGTATCTGTTCCTGTGAAACACTGTCTGAATGCTGAGTTGACAGCACTACCGAATCAATTCTTACCGGAATGTCGCCGTCATACTCTACCGTCACCTGCGTTTTACCGTCCGGACGCAAATAAGGCAATGTCTTATCCTTGCGGACTTCCGTTAATTTCATTGCCAGCTTATGAGCCAAATCTATAGGCATAGGCATAAAATTAGCCGTCTCATCACAGGCATACCCGAACATCATACCTTGGTCTCCGGCGCCCATTGTTTCAGCACTGCCCTGTTTGCTCTCCAACGCCTCATCAACACCGAGTGCAATATCCGCAGACTGCTCGTCAATAGAGGTCAGAACCGCACACGTATCCGCCGCAAATCCGTACTCCGCTTCATCATAGCCAATATCTTTAACCACACCGCGGGCTATACGCGGTATGTCAACATATGCCGCAGTAGTAATTTCACCCATGCACAGGATCATCCCCGTTGTACAAACAGTCTCGCAGGCTACCCGTGCATTTGGATCTTTCTCAAGCAGCGCATCCAAAATCGCATCAGAAATCTGATCGCAGATCTTATCCGGATGTCCCTCTGTCACAGACTCGGATGTAAACAATCGTTTCATATTCAAAGATTATTCCTTTCCCGCACTATAATAATTTTATTCAAACCGCTTACATACCCGTTATTCTTTATCATCATTGCTAAAAACATCAAAATCATCCAGATCCTCAAGATCATCTAAGTCTTCCAAATCTTCCAAATTATCAACACCGTCATAATCACCTTCATCATCCCCGTCTAAATCGTCAAGGTCATATTCAAGCAATTCATCACAGAACGGACAGTTAAAAGAAGTTCCGTCAAGCATATTCTTATGCAGGGGTACTTTGCCCTTACAGGCAGGGCATTCGATTTCATACTTATCTAAGCCGTCATATCCAAACTCATCGCTAAGATATGCTTCGATATCGAATTCTTCATCATTTTCACTGTCATCGTAGTCATCATAATCACCGTAATCAAACTCGTCAGAATCGCGTGAAGTCTTAAAGATTTTTTCAAAGTCCTCACGGCTCATCAAGTCTTCAGCACCGTCGTCAAATTCTTCAATAATATAGTCCTCAATATCACCCAAGTCGGAATCCAAAACCTCGCAATACTCAGTTAATTCCTTTACCTGATCCGCCGCTGAATCAACACCGTCGGCAAGTTCCCCTATAATTTCTATTATTTTACCTAACAGTTTTGTTTCATCGGTACTTGCATCCAAGGACATTCCGTCGAAAAGTCCGCGTAAATATGCCGCTTTTTCCGATAATCTCATCTCTCCATACCCCCTTCTTTATACAATTACAACATTTTATATTAAAAACAGAAAACACCGGCAAAACAACAAAACAGATTTACGCACACTCCGCGTTCATCAAAGGAAACGCTAATCCGGAACCGTCCGGCCTTGCGCTGTGCGCAGAGAGTTCATTCCAAACGCCGATGTGAACAGATTCCGGCGGTTTGCACCCAACTTTAAGAGCCTGTTCAATATCTTTTTGTGATTGTGCTTTTTGGTAGATTTTTGGATTTTCTAGGCAAAATTCCGCAGTAATGCTTGCGCCTTACAAGGAATTTTAACGCTGAAAAACGGAAAT
>JAISVP010000020.1 GCA_031271475.1 Oscillospiraceae bacterium
TTCCGGAACATATCAAAAACTTTTCCGCCCTTTTGGGTACATACCCCGGCATCAATCAGCTGCTGTGTCTTAAATCCGCATGAGCTCAGATGCCATCTGAGTTTATCCCATGATTCCGGTGCATATCCAATCCCGAATCTATTGCACACATTGGGGTCAAGTCCCCTTTCCGCCAAATATCTCAGACCTTTTCTTGCCGGATCTTCTGTCAAAGACCTGTGGAAGAATACAGCACTTTTACGGTTTATTTCATAAACGGTATTACGCAGTTTTAAATTCTCACTGTCCCGTCCGTAATCCGGTATCGGCAATCCCGCTCTGTTCGCCAGAATTTCCACAGCCTCACGGTAACCTACATTTTCTATCCTCTTTATAAATGTAATGACATCCCCGCCGACTCTGCATCCGAAACAGAAAAAGCTTCGGGTTTCCGGATAAACCACACAGGACGGTGTTTTTTCGGAATGAAACGGACACAGGCACACATACCTGTTTCCTCTGCGTACAAGCTTAGTATATGACTGCATTACATCTTCTATCGGGCTTGCCATACTCAGCCGTTCCAAAAAATCATCTGTAAAAGACACACAGCTGCCTCCTTTTTTGTCAATCGGCAATTTAAAACCGTACATTTACTCAGATGAACAAATATATGCGGTACTGTAAAAATTGCCGGCTTATTTCCTGACAGTACCTAAACTAAACTGTTTAGGAATAAAAAGGCTTCCGTACAAGTCAACGGCATAACTGTCTGTCATCCCGGAAATATAATCACATACTGCCCTGTCCGGACCGAAATGCCTTTCTATTGCCCGGTAGTCTTCAGGCAGCTGACCGGGGTTGCCAAGAAAGTATTCATAAAGTTTTGCTACAAGTGATTTGGCTTTGCCCTCTTCCGTTTTTGCCGTAGGGTTACAGTATACATTTTCGAATAAGAAATTTCTCAAACACTCATGAGCCGATTTTATTTCCTTTGGAATGGCAATGCTTTCCGCTCCGTTTTCTATAATAGCGGCAATCAGAGTTGTAATACGCTTGCTTTTTGTATCGCCAAGCACTTTCACTGCCTCATTGGGCAGATCGGAAGGTTTTAGTATCCCCGCACGAACCGCATCCTCTATATCGTGATTTATGTATGCAATTTTATCCGCAAGACGCACTATATTGCCTTCTTTTGTTACGGCATCCCTGTTGGTATGACAGGCTATTCCGTTAAGTACCGCCCATGTTAAATTCAGTCCTTTCCCATGTTTTTCTATATACGAAACAACCCGAACGCTCTGTATGTAATGCTTAAATCCATAACGGCAAACTTCATCTAAAACACTTTCTCCGGAATGTCCGAACGGTGAATGTCCCAAGTCATGTCCAAGTGCAATCGCTTCGGTTAAGTCCTCACTGAGTCTTAATCCAACGGCAACAGTGCGTGCAATCTGCGAAACCTCCAATGTATGCGTTAACCGCGTCCGGTAATGGTCGCCTACAGGGGAAAGAAAAACCTGAGTTTTATGCTTAAGCCTCTGGAACGCATTTGAATGGATAATCCTGTCCCTGTCACGCTGGAAACTTGTACGGTACGGACAGGGCTGTTCGGCTGTTTTACGTCTTGAAAGCTCACCGCTCTCACCGGAAAAGCAGGCATATTCCGAAAGCATTTCCCGCTCATAAGCGATAGTCTGTTCTCTTACTTCCATATCACACCATCTTAAAATTTTCAATTTAAAACACTGCAAAATCACAAGCCGAACCTTAAACGGCAGTCTAAAACTTTACATATTCGGCTTCAGATTTCTCAATTACCGCATTACCGCTTGTGATATCGGTCAGCAGCAGTGTAAATTCTTTTGAGTATTCCTCCAAAACAAGAAACTTCACAACAACATTGCCGGAATACTGTGTATCCAGCACTTTGGCACCGTGCCGAGGAAAAACGCTCATGATACGGGAATGCAAGGCATAGTCCGCTGTCACCTTATAGGTTAGACATCTGGCAACACTGACAATCTCCGCCGCCTCAACCGTAAGCAGCGCCGATTTGGAATAAGCACGCGCAAGTCCTCCGGTACCTAACAGAACGCCGCCGAAATATCTTGTGACAACAAGACAAACATCCTGCAGTCCTTTTTTCTTTAATGTTTCGAGTACTGGCAATCCGGCGGTTCCGGACGGTTCCCCATCGTCGCTGTGCCGGGAAATATTATCATTACGCACAATATAGGCGTACACATTGTGTGCCGCCTTCGGATGTTTTGTACGTACTTCATTTATGAACGCCACGGCTTCTTCTCCTGTGGAAACATTCGCAATATTCCCAATAAATTCGGAATGCTTTTCAAAAAAAGACGATGCTGCATGAGCGTCTACGGTAAGGAACACGTGAGGATTTAATGCGGGATTTTGACTCCCGCTTCCAAATCTCTCATTATGCGGCAGCCTATTCTTCAATGTTGAAACGCTTCTTGAATCTGTCCACACGTCCGCCTGTATCTACAAGTTTCTGTTTTCCGGTATAAAACGGATGGCATTTTGAACAGATTTCTACCTTGATTTCTTTTTTTGTCGAACGGGTGTCAATCGTATTGCCGCAAGCACATACGACTGTCGTCTTCTCAAAATTCGGGTGTATTCCCTGCTTCATTCTTCTGACTCTCCTTCCAATTCAATCACTTTCTGTAAGCAAATTAAGTTTTCACAGACAAAAGACCTCTTGCGCAATTAAATCTTGCCGTCTTAGCGGCAGATTTTCTGCCATGTTCTGTCAAAAATCCTGCCGGCAATCAATGTCGTCTGCGGATTCCTGACTTTCCTGCAATCCGCAAAAAGTCAGACAGCTGTACCACTACTGAGTCATTATACCACATTTTTTTATAAATTGCAAGTACTTTTGAATTTTTTATAAATTTTTTTTAGCGGTACTGAATGGGTTTGAGAATATTGGCGGTTTGGAATAAGTGTCAGTGCCTGTGCACAAAAATCCAAGCAGTTTTTTGTGCACAATGACGAATGTTTTACCTATGCTGTACAGTTGTTTCTAAGAGCCTGTTCAATATCTTTTTGTGATTGTGCTTTTTGGTAGATTTTTGGCTTTTCTAGGCAAAAT
>JAISVP010000181.1 GCA_031271475.1 Oscillospiraceae bacterium
GTCATACTCTTTTAAAAACTATTCCGTTTTCAAGCAGTATTTTCTCCATTTTATTAATGTCGTCTTTTGTATACAGGTAAAAACTGCAGCCGTTTTTGTTTGTAACTTTCTTTACGGAACAGGTGTAGCCTTTTGAACTTAACAGTGTCTGAGCTTTTTTGGCATGTGTCATCGACAGCAATTCTATTGTGTATTGCATTTTAAGACCCCCGAATTGACAGTTGTATATATTCATTGTATGTCTTTTGTAGAAAAATGGTGAAGATTATTGCTTAAGACCGAAAATACGGTTAAAAGTCAGAAACGGGAATCAGAATGGGAGAGGCTGATGAAAACATATGTAATCGGAAAAAATGACGCAGGCCGCCGTACGGATAAATTTATAAAAGAATCCGCACCTAAGCTGCCGCAAAGCTTACTATATAAATATATACGCTTAAAAAAAATAAAGGTGAATGGAAAACGCTGTGACCCGGGGTACCTTCTATGCGAGGGCGACTGCGTTTGTATGTATATAAATGATGAGTTTTTTGTTCGGGAAAAGGAAATCCTGTCCGAATTGCCTATAGACATCGTTTACGAGAATACGGATGTCCTTGCGGTTTTTAAACCTCCGGGACTGCCTGTGCACTGTACCAATAAAAAAAACGCGGATACCTTAATTAGCCGCGTAAAGTATTATTTAAGAAATGAGCGGTTTACTCCCGCACTGTGTAACCGTCTGGATGTCAACACGTCCGGATTGGTGATTGCCGCAAAAAATTCTAAGGCATTGCGTGAAATAAACGAACAGTTAAAACTCCGTCAAGCAGTCCGTAAGTATCTGTGCGTCACCGTAAACAAACCCGCAAAGGATTCCGGTACTTTGAGCGCATACCATAAAATAAATAAGGACGGCAATGTGTCAGTATCCTTTGAACCTCTTGACGGTTATAAAGAAATTATAACGGTATACAATGTCCTTAAGACATCCGAAAACGGAATGTTTGCGGAATATCTGCAAGCAGGGCTGTGTTTGCTTGAAGCGGAACTGATTACCGGACGCAAACACCAAATCCGTGCACATTTAAGTGCGGAAGGTTTTCCCATACTCGGCGACAGTGTCTACGGAGACATTGCCGCCAATGAAAAGTACGGTGTACACAGACAACTCCTTTGTGCATATAAGATTGAGTTGACTGTTGGCGGGGAACTGTTAACCGTTTCGGTGTCTTAGAGCCTGTTCAATATCTTTTTGCAAGTGTCATTTTCAGCAAAATTTCCGTTTTTCAGCGTTAAAATCCCTTGTAAGGCGCAAGCATTACTGCGGAATTTTGCCTAGAAAAGCCAAAAATCTACCAAAAAGCACAATCACAAAAAGATATTGAACAGGCTCTTAGGGGTGCTGATACAGTGCGCGGGCATTCCGTAAAGCAGTCTTTGCCTACCGAATACGGCGGTCAATTACACGTACTGCCTTGCCTTCGGAACGGCCGATTGTTTTCGGTTCGACTAAGTGTATCTTTGTTGATATGCCCAGAGCGGATTCTACTGCCGACTTGATTTCCAGTTCTTTTTCTTCAATATTCCTCATAGTATCCGAAAACATTTCCGGAGAGATTTCCACGTTTATTTCTAATGTGTCAATATGGTTAACGCGGTCAACAATAAGCTGATAATGCGGGGAAGTGCTGCCAAGTCCTAACAGTACGCTTTCAATCTGTGACGGGAATACGTTAACGCCGCGTATAATAAGCATATCGTCCGTGCGGCCTGCCGGTCTGAGCATTTTTACCAAAGTTCTTCCGCATCCGCATTTCTCCCGGCTTAAAATAGCAATATCGCGTGTGCGGTAACGCAGCAGCGGAAAGGCTTCCTTTGTCACGCATGAGAATACAAGCTCTCCCTGACAGCCGTCCGGAAGAACTTCTTCCGTATCCGGGTCAATGATTTCCGGGATAAAATGATCCTCGTTTATGTGCATACCCGTTTGCTGTGAGCACTCAAAAGATACGCCCGGCCCTATGATTTCCGACAGTCCGTATATGTCGTATGCCTTTAACCCCAAGCCGTTTTCAATTTCTTTGCGCATCTCTTCCGTCCACGGTTCCGCGCCGAACAGCCCGGCTTTGAGTTTTATGTCGTCTTTTGTAAGTCCCAGCTCCGACATGGTTTCCATAAGATATACCGCATATGACGGCGTACAGCAAATTACGGTGGAACCGAAATCTTTAATGATTGTAATTTGCCGCTGGGTATTGCCTACGGATACGGGAATTACCGCCATTCCGACTGCTTCCGCACCGTAATGCAAGCCAAGTCCTCCCGTAAAAAGCCCGTAACCGTACGAAACGTGCATGAAATCGCTGTGATCTGCACCTGCGGCAACCAATGCTCTTGCACAGCATTCCTGCCATATGCCCAAGTCCTTTTGTGTATATCCCACAACAATTTGCTTGCCTGTGGTTCCTGATGAGGCATGAAGACGTACTACCTGTTCCATTGGAACTGCAAAAAGTCCGTACGGATAGGTGTCACGCAAGTCCTGTTTTGCAGTCAGCGGCAAGCGGCTTAAATCCTTTACCGATTTTATGTCTTCCGGTTTTACGCCGGATTCTTTCATTTTGTTGCGGTAATACGGAACATTTTCATAAACACGTCTTACCGTTTGCAATAAACGGAAACTTTGCAGTGCCTGCATTTCTTCCGTTGTTGCACATTCCATAGCTTTGTCGCGGTAACTCATGCGGCTGACCTCCCTAATTCAAATGCTTTTTTATTTAGTTCCAGAAATTTCGGCGGAACACATATTTCCAGTGCTTTATTCCATGCCGTCTCCGAAATATCCATCTTCTGAGAAAGCACACCAAGCATTACAACATTTTCACATTTCGGGTTACCTGCACTCACTGCAAGTTCACGTGCATTAAGCGCGGTAATGCAAACCCCTGAATTAGAAATGTTTTCTGCGATGTTTTCCGGGTATTCGCACGCACCTGTTATTACGGACATTGGCGGGATTTTGTGCGAGGATGTCAGCAGCTTCCCGTCTTTTTTTAAATACGGCAGCCATCTTGCACCTTCAAGCAATTCAAACGACAGCAATATGTCCGCTTCCCCGATTTCAATTACGGGGGACTGTACTTCTTTTCCGTATTTTACATATGTTACCACGGATCCGCCCCGTTGTGACATACCGTGAACTTCACTGACTTTTACATCATACCCTTCGGATACAAGCAGTGTTCCCATAATTCTTGAAGCAAGCAATGAACCCTGTCCGCCTACTCCCACAAACATTATTGATTTTTCCATACTTTTTAGCCGCAGGTTTACTTTACCTCTCCGATTTTCTGAGTGCCGGCGGGTGTCGGTATTCCCGCGTTTTTTAGCCGCAGGTTTACTTTACCTCTCCGATTTTCTGAGTGCCGGCGGGGTCGGTATTCCCGCGTTTCTCCTTCTTTGTATTGGCTTTTGTTCAGATTCTGAAATTCAGTCTTCACTGACTTTCGTATTTAAAAACGGCAGTGCATTCACTCCAAGTGACAGCAGTATTCCCATCACCGTCTCAAGAACCCTTTTTCCCGCATACAGCAGAGGGTTTTCAGAATTGGTATAAGTTAGCAGAACACCAAGACATACTGCACACGCTATATATGTTGCAAGCGGGATTTTTAATATCACTGTAATTTGAATAAGCGGTATAATCCCGACTGCGATGATTGCATATTCAGCCCACATAGGCGGGCGGCTAAGGACAAAATGAATAATCCACAGCAGTAAAAGTCCGTATATTCCGCCTATAACCGTTCCGATAATGCGGCTGAAGGAAATTGACTTACTCGATTCCAAGTTCTTTTGCATACAAAAAATTGCTGCTGTCGCCGAAAAATACGGAAAATCATTTCTGTTAAAAGCAATATTAAGCAAATATTCGATAAGAAAACATAATGCAACCGCAATGGCTGTCTTTACTGTCCGCAGTCCTATTTTGGATTTATTCATAAATTTCCCATTCTACACAGGCAGGAAGGCAACACTCCGCTAACAGCAGCCTGATTTTTTTGCACACTGCAAACTGTAAAAAAATCAGGCTGACTGAATAATTGTTATTCCGCCGCAACGGAGGCGACAACTTCGTCTAAAAGATTTGCGGGCAGCTGTTCATAGCGTTCAAAAGTACAGGTAAATGAACCCATGCCTTTGGCTGTCTGACGGATATACATTGCAAAATCATGCATTTCCCTCATCGGGACATCCGCATCAACTTCTGTCATTCCTTTGCCTACGGGATTCATTCCGTTAACACGCCCGCGGCGTTTGTTTAACTCACCCATGACATCGCCTGTGTTTTCATCCGGGACAATAACTTTTAATGCTCCGATTGGCTCAAGCATTACCGGATTCGCTTTTTTTAGTCCCTCTTTAAATGCTATGGATGCCGCCATTTTAAATGCCATTTCGGAAGAATCCACGGGATGATAAGAACCGTCAACCAAAGTCGCTTTCAATCCCGACACCGGGCAGCCCGCAAGCACGCCTTTTTTCATGCTCTCCTGCAAACCTTTTTCTACTGCCGGGAAGTAGTTTTTCGGAACCGCTCCGCCGAAAATTTTCTCCTCGAATACAAGTTCCGTACTGTCGCACGGTTCAAATTCAATATGCACATCACCAAACTGACCGTGACCGCCGGACTGTTTCTTATGCCGCCCCTGTACTTTAACTTTTTGCCGGATTGTTTCACGGTATGCAATCCTCGGAACTGTTAAGTCGACGTCCGCACCGAATTTGACTTTGAGTTTTGATACGGCAATGTCAAGATGCTGTTCGCCAAGTCCGCTGATAATCTGTTCACCTGTGATTGAATCCCGGGTGTAAGTCATTGTCTTGTCTTCTTCAAGCAGTCTCTTTATACCGCCGGACATCTTAGTTTCATCTCCCTGAGTTCTTGCGTGTACTGCCATTGAGTAGCAAGGCGCCGGGAATTCAATTGCCCCGAACTTAATCACACGTTTCGGACTGCAAAGTGTTTCTGATGTTTCCGCGCTGATTTTTGTAGTCACGACAATGTCACCCGCACTTGCCTGACCGGCTTCCTCCTGTTTCTTACCCATAAGTCTGAGGATTTTACTGATTTTTTCGGGATGTCCCGTATTGGCGTTCACAAGCTCCGTATCGGGAGTAAGTGTTCCGCTCATAATCTTCATGAATGTCATTTTACCTACAAACGGATCCGCAACAGTTTTAAACACGAATGCGGAAACAGGGTCGTTTGAATCACAGCTGACCGCAATTTCTTTACCGGTTTTATCGGTTGCGGAAGGCAGCGGTTTTTCATTAGGAGACGGGAAAATTGCAGACATTTTATTAAGCAGCAAGTCAATGCCGATAAGTGTCGCCGCAGATGTACATACTACGGGCGTGATTATTCCACGCACCATACCTTTATGAATTCCGCTGACGATTTCGTCATGGGTGAATTCTTCTCCTTCAAAGAATTTCTCCATAAGCGTATCATCGACTTCCGCTACGGCTTCACTGATTTCCGAAAGGAATGTTTCGATTTTGCCGTCAAGACCATCTGCCGGCATTGGTATTTCGGATGAATTTCCGTTTGTATCGTACTTAAAGTTTTTCATTTCCAATAAGTCAATGTAAGATACGGTTTCCCCGTTTTCTATCACAGGGATTACAATCGGACATATGCCCTGTCCGAATTTAGTTTTTAATTTTGTAAGCAGCGCATAGTAATCGGCATTTGGGTCGTCCATTTTGGTAACGGCGAACATTTTGGATTTACCGTACTTTTCAGCTAATTCAAATGCTATCATATCCCCTGTCTTAATGCCGGAAACAGCCGCAACGGTGATTATTGCGGTATCGCAGGTTGCAACCGCCTCGTGCATACCGCCCGCAAAGTCAAAAAGACCGGGTGTATCCAGGATATTTATTCTTTTTGAGTCATAAGAAAAAGATGCCAAGGCAGTGTTTATAGTGTATTTACGTTTGATTTCTTCAGCGTCATAGTCGCACACAGTCGTTCCGTCAGTGACTTTGCCGAAACGGTCGGATGCTCCGCATTTATGCAGAATTGCTTCTGCAAGCGAGGTCTTTCCCGATCCGTTATGCCCCACGAGGGCGATGTTTTTGATTTTTCCTGTTTCTACAGCCATTTCTTTTCTCCTTTTTTATACTCTTGAACGCCGCAGCAAAGCAACGGTGTCCGGTGCATTTCTTGCGAAACACAATACTGTTTAATCTCCGCTTGCTTCTTACGGTTCCTGCCATTGGAAGAACCGCTTAACGGTATACCGTAATATTATACCGTTTCTGTACATAATATTCAATGTTTTTTATGATAGCCTCTGATGAGAGCAATTCAGAACCCGAAAGGCACCGGAATCATCCGGGCAACCCGCCTGTCCGGGGTCTGAATTACTGTAACCGTTCACTTTTACAAAAGCTTGCTAAGTTCCTCAAGTGCCTCATCATAGTCACACATCAGAATGTGTTCAGCGGCGGCGTCAATAACGGATTTTGTATTCGCATCCCATTTTTCCGCCTGCAATTGCGTTATTACGCAGTCAGCCGCGTTCATGTCCATACTCTCTAAAGCGTCCCTTAAAACCTGCACATTTTCCTTAAGGAAAGTCATGTCGCCTTCGGGTTTTGCGCTGTCTGCCGGATTATTCGATACCACATACCGTATATTTACCAGCAGTGTTTCCAATTTTTCAAGGAACAACGGCGTCTGCTTCATAAGGAACAGCATATCCTCATTTTTCCCCGCAAGCTCCAGCATTTTCGCCAACTGTGAGGTTTCGCCCGCTCCAATGCTTGCCAGTGCGGATTTTAATGCGTGGACATGGATTACATACAGCGGCAGATCCTGATTTTCCCAGCAGTTTTTAATTATTCCGAGCCGCTGTGTGCCGTCTTTAAGGAACAGCGAGAGTGTTTGCAGATAGTGTTCAAGGTTTCCTCCGGTCATAAAAATTCCGGTCTTAACATCTATGCCCTCTATTTCAAAAGTCGGCGCTGCCGTGTCACTGTCGTCTTTAGTGTAAAGATCCTGTTTCTCTTTCGGAATCCATTTTCCAAGTATCTCGTTAAGTTTTAATGTTTCAATCGGTTTTGCCAAAAAGTCATTGAATCCGTTATGCAGAAACATCTCGCGCATACCTGTCACGGCATTTGCCGTAAGGGCTATAACTGTCAGGTTCTTAAGGTAATCACTGCAAGTTTCTTCACCGATTTGGCGTATTTTTGAGGTGACCTCTATGCCGTCCATTTCCGGCATCATATGGTCCATAAAAACAATATCGTATATTTCATCCTGTATGAGTTCAATGGCTTCTTTGCCGTTGTCACATACGTCAATCTTAAGTCTGTAGGGAGTCATCAGCCCTTCCGCTACTTTAAGGTTCGTTTTTATATCATCTACTATCAGAACCCTTGCGGACGGGGCTATGAAGTCAACACGGCTCTCCGCAAGTTCGTTGTATACGGATTCCTCAGGCACGCCGTTAAGCAGATTTGCAATCGAAAGGACATGCACCGGCATGGATATTGTCATTGTGTTTTTGCTGTAGATAGCCGACTTGTCGAATTCCGCAAGCAATACAAGCTTTGTGTCCGAATCCACCTTGTAAAATTCAATGGCTTTTTTCGCACAGTCATACAGAAAAGAGGAAATGAAAATAAAAGAAAACTTATTGCTTTGCAGCTGTTCCTGAAAGTCCGACTGTTTGGAAACAATTGTGCAGTTCACATTAAGGTCTTCCACCGCGCGTTCAATGGAACGGGAGTACACCCCTCTTGTTTCGTAAAT
>JAISVP010000051.1 GCA_031271475.1 Oscillospiraceae bacterium
TTTTACAGTAACTTTGCCCGGATATTCTTTGAGCATGGCATAAATACGGCTTGCCGAAAACGCGTAGGGTAGGAAAAGTGCCGCCTTGCCATATTACTATGGTAGGTCTGCACAGTCCCCCCTCCGAACCGAACTTACCCCTCTCAGGGTATTCGGCTCTCCATTTGTACTCAATCAATCATTTTTTTTCCGTGTATCCGTTTGTGGCATTCCCTACATACTACAAGTGTCTTGCGCCGTCTGGCAATCATTATTTGCTCCCAGACAACTTTACCTTTGAGATTTTTAAGCTTGTTTATGTGATGAATTTCATAATACGCACTCGCGGTACTTCCACATAACTCACATATTTTCGCGTTCAACCTCGCTTCAAATGAATTACGGCTGTGTAGATGTTTAATAGTAAGTGTCGGTATAATATCAGGATTTGCCATTTTTGCGGTGCAGTCCTGATAGGTCGCTATTTTTACACGCCTTTTACCTTTTTTAGTATTGTATGGAATACTCCAACTTTTGCCGTCTTTATATTTACTTATGATTTTTTTGACACATGATTTATATTTAGACGCTAAAGTTTTTAAGCAACTGTATTCCATAATGTACGAAAAATAATGTAATGTGTTGAAGTTACTTGCAAGGTTGTAATAATTGCAAATTCCTCGAAGCTCCGAATTATAGGCAGTTATAATTTCTGAATCAGAAAGATGCAACAATTCGTTTCTGCGGCACGGTACAAGTTTGCCTAATTTCTGCCATACGATGTTATGAGAAAACAAAAATTTCTCAATTTTATCGGTCAATGGGATATTAAGTTCCACCTTGTTGTGTAAAGTTCTTACAAGTCGTCCACTTTTGGTACGTTTGACCGTATTATCTCGTCTGACACGAACGTCATAACCAAGAAAACGCGCATAGTTATTGCTGTGCGTAATAAGAGTTTTTTCCGTGTTGAGTTCCATTTTTAAAACTTCGCTTACAAATTTTATCAACTTTCGTTTGACTTCCGCGCAATCTTCACGATTACCAACTATGCCGAACAGAGTGTCATCAGCATATCTGATATATGCTAATCTTTTATCGGTTTGTGATTTGCAAGGAGTTTGGCGCAGTTTGCGGCGTAGAGTTTTTAACTCTTGTAGCAGTACCAGTTTAGATGCTTCGTCTGCTCTGTCCAATTTTGTTTTAACTGCCCGAATTTCGTGCATTAACTTGGAATATCGCGGGTCATGTACACGTTCACGTGGTTTTTCAAATTCTGTTGCTAATTTTGCAACATACTTGTCCAACTCGTGCAGGTAAATATTTGCTAAAAGTGGCGATATAATCCCGCCTTGCGGTGTACCGCTAAATGTTTTGTGATATTTCCAATTTTCCAAGTATCCTGCTTTCAAGAATTTCCCCAATAATTGGATAAACTGTGCATCTTTTATTTTGCGATTGATAAATGTCACAAGGGTTTTGTGGTCAATATTATCGAAGCAGCCTTTTATGTCACCCTCAATAAACCAGCGCACACCTGTAAAATCACGTTTGATTTGTTCTAATGCCGTATGACAGCTACGTTTAGGGCGGAAACCGTGTGATGAACCTTTGAAAGTTGGTTCATAAACTGCTTCCAGTATCATACGCATGGCTTCTTGAACTAATTTATCCGTGAATGTGGGGATACTGATAGGACGGTTCGTGCCGTTTGTTTTCGGAATATGAATACGTCTGGTTGGTTTTGGAGTAAAGCTACCGTCTCGTAACTTATTGATGATATTTTCAACATATTCCTTGCTAAATCCATCTGCTGTGTCGTTGTCTATACCTTTAGTAGACGCGCCATTGTTGGCATATAAGTTTTTATATGCTGTGAAATACAAGTCTGGACGCAACATATATCTAAATAGTCGCGTGAAAACTTCATTGGGATGTTTCAGGGAATTTTGATTGATTTTCTCTAAAATCTCTACTGTTGGTTGCATAAGAGGTGTTCCTCCCTAATCAATTTTGATTTTAGTGCGTACAAATTGCCTTCCTTCGCCATGTGAACGGTTTTCCCGTTTCCGATTTACGGCAATCCCTGTCACTTCAGGGTTCTCGGACTACTATGAAGGCTCCGTTGCCATGTTGGATATTCAGCGTCATCTTTCTTGCGTTTTACGGCTTGAAATTTATCACCTCTCGGTATTACGCATAGTCTTTACAAGACATTCCAATGTAGGCAATCCTCAGTTAACGCTGTTGTTAGGTTTGTGAATTGTCGGATACGTTTTCGTTTCGTTGGCACTGGTTCTCCAGCGCGTTATTCAAGGTGTGATAACCCAATGGACGGTGACTCAATCCATTGTTCCTTGAATGAGAAGTTTCAGGCACTTTCTTCCCCCTAACCGGGAACAGGAACTGGAAACTCACGTTCACCAAATATAGGTTTATCCTCATATCCACTTGTCATTGCGGTTCAGTCGTGCCAGATTGCCTTTAGGCAACTTACCGCTTTCCTGCCATGCTATGTTCCCGTGTCAGCTTTCGCTTTTCGGTTAGGCAGGTTGACTGCTGTGTTATCTTACAGCGCAGTACCTTAAATTGCTTTCAACAGTGCCCTATCTGAGCGCACGTCTCCACCCGGCGAGTTCAGCCAAATTGAGATGTCTCCAGTACCTGAATTCAGTTCGTTCTTGAACTTTTGGGGCGTGATAGCGTCATCGAGCCAGCTATCCTGGGCGATATATCCGTCAAAATACAAGGTGCGGTTACCGGTTTCTTC
>JAISVP010000083.1 GCA_031271475.1 Oscillospiraceae bacterium
AAGGGTTTGGGAGAAAACGAGCCGGAAATGATGGCATTAACGACAATGAATCCGGATACGAGGCGGCTGATAAAAATAACGCCGGACGGAGCGCCCGGCGCGGCTTCGGATATGTTTGCGCTTTTGCTTGGAGACAATTTGCAAGGCCGTAAAGAATTCATTTCGCAGTACGGCGGTGATTATATGGAACTTGCGGATATTTCTTAACAATCGTAGCCGTTTCTAACGGCTACGGTTTGGGCTTTGCCCAGACCTCGCACGCAAATGATTAATTATCCCGTTCTCATAGAAATTACTGTAAAAACAGCAGTTTGATTTTTGCGGTGTCTGCAATAAATCAAACTGCTGTTAGACTGTAGCACAGTATAAATTAATCGGTCAACTGTTTTAGCACTTCAAGAATCTTGAACTTGACTTGATATTTTTTCGGATTTTTTATAATATCGTATTCCTCTTCACCGAAATATTCATTTGCCGGCAATTCCTTTTCCCCGTCGCAAATCGGCAGACACAACGGCGGATACATCACACACCACCAGTTCTTACCCTTGGCGTCCCCTATCTTGACACGCAGTGCGTCATAAGTTCCGGCAGGCATAGTAATATCGTCATAATCCTTTGCATCGAATTTCATATTCTCTACAAGTTCGCACTCGACATCGTAGTCATAGCCGTTATTAAGCGCCATAATTTCGGACAGTTCCTCAATTTCTTCAAGCTTTCCGGAAACATTTTCTTTTGCAGTGTCAATATCGTGTGCATTCCCGAACAGTTTCCCGGAGTTTTTCAGGATTTCATCACGGATTTTCAATTTCAGTGCCTGGTCTTCCCCGCTGTCGGAATTGGCAATAACGTGAAGCCTAAGTACGTCTTTTTGGAGTTTATCATAACTTTTGGCAAATCCGGCAAAAGAATTCCAGTTAGAAAATACAATTGCACCAATAAAACCTATTAAAAAAGCCAATCCTCTGAATTTTTTCATTATTTTCGCCGCCTTTCATTTCATGCCGTTACCGGACATATTAACAGTAAAATACTAACTGTTAGTATTGTTGGCAGATATAAATTTTTTATACAAAGATAACAATAAATATTGACTGTTAGATTATGAACTGTTTTGGTGCATAATATGACAGTCAATTATATTTTAAATAGGCTGCATGAGCCTTTTATGCAATTTGCACAAAAACATTGCAGAAACTTTGTGCAACTTTACCTGTTGACAAACAATATTATATGGCGTATAATATAATTACAATCTCAATAAGAAAGGAGAAACAATATGCGATACTCTATGTCAGCGGCACTGTTAGACGCCTGTGTCCTCGGAGTTATTTCAGTTGAAGAAACATACGGCTATGACTTGACGCAAAAAATCGGGATGACTGCCGATATATCGGAATCCACAGTCTATCCGGTACTCAGGCGGCTGTCAAAGGACGGTATGCTCGACACATACGACAGACCGTTTGAAGGACGCAACCGCAGGTACTACAAAATCACGGATAAAGGAACGGAATTCTTAACCGAATGTATAGCGGACTGGTACGTGTACAAGGAAAGTGTTGAAAAACTTATGACAGCAGGGGGGTGCGTGGCATGACAAAAAAAGAATATCTGTTTCAGTTAAGGCAGAATTTAAAACACCTGCCGGCATTTGAAATTGAAACGGCAATAGCCTACTATGACGAATATTTTTCTGAAGCGGAAAATGAATTCGCGGCTATAAACAAATTAGGCGCACCTCAAACAGTGGCAGCAAAAATAATCGGAGAATACGCAGTTTCTTCGGCAGAAAACGCCAAGAATTCCGAAAAAGCACGAAATGCCGCCAGCAAACCAAAAACTGACAGCAGTCTGAAAACGCTATGGATTGCATTGATTGCACTTTTCGCACTGCCTGTGGCGTTCCCTCTGGCACTTGCACTGTTTTTTGTAATACTGGCACTGTTAATTACATTATTTTCCATAGTACTTGCATTTGCGGCCACATCTTTGGCGTTAGGCATAGCGGGAATACCGATGGTAATCAGCAGCTTTGCGGTAATGTTCTTACACCTGCCGACAGGAATCGCTATGTTAGGAACAGGACTTGCGGGGCTGGGTCTGTGTTACTTTATCGGATTGGGAACAGTAATGCTTACTAAAGCAATAGTCAGAGGATTACAGACAATGATAGGGAAACTGCTTATAAAAAAAGGAGGCACAGCATGAACAAAGATGATACGGTAAGCACAGCGAAGACTAAAAAGCCATTAAAACTCAATATAATAATGGCGATAGTATTGAGTGCAGGAATATTGTTGGGGATTTTTGGATACGCACTTGGAGGCACACGTGCAGTTATATTTGGAGAAAGAGGATTTAGTATTGTGAAAAGTGAACAGATTAGAGTAGACGAAAGAGGTCTGTCCTTCGGCAAAATCAATGTTGACGTTAAGGCGGCAAGAGTAGAACTGATACGTGCGGACAGATTCGCATATGAAATATCAAGCGGGTCACATCAGACCTATACGCACAACATTTCAGACGGGGAACTCTCAATTAAAGAAACCACCAAGAGCGGATTCCGTTTCTTTAGTTTCGGAATACATGTCCCCGATCTGGAAATAAAAATTTATTACAATAAACCGCTTGATGATGTATTTGTCCATACCAGTGCGGGAAAAATTACAGTTAACGGCTTGGAATCGAATGCATTAGACTTAGACATTTCCGCCGGCAATATGGAAGTAAATGACTGCCAAATAAAAGGTGTTACCCATGCAAAAAGCTCGGCAGGTGCAGTTACAGTTGAAAACTGCAAATCAAGGGAATTCAAGCTTGAAAATCAGGCAGGTAAAATTGTACTTGACAACTGCTCGGCTAAGGTAACAGATATAAAAAGCTCAACAGGGGGCGTAAAATTATCCGATACTTCCTCAGAAAGTTTTAAAATCAAAACCACGGCAGGTGCGGTAAATGCACAGGACATACGTTCAAAAGGACTTACCGCGGATGTCACAACCGGAAGTGTGAAAATTTCGGGTGCACTTACAGGAAGGACAGCCGTTGATGTGAGTGCCGGCAGTACAACAATTAACGTTTACGGCGACAGTGCCAACACAAATGTTTCACTCGCAAGCTCCGCGGGAATATGCCGTATTAACGGCGAAAAAAGGAATTTCTTAGAACCGTCCGGAGCGAATGCGGGAAACTCCATAAGAGTGACCTCAACTACGGGTTCCGTCAATGTTAATTTCAGCAATGATTTCCATGACGGTTTCGATGACGATTTTGATGATGATTTCGATGATTACTTCGATGATTACTTTGATGACGATACAGAATTCATTGATTAAAAAACATTCCAACCTCAAAGAGGGTAAGCCACACGGCTTACCCTCTTTATGCAATATGTACATAATTCAATTTCTGACTTTGTGAGTATTGACTTTTACTCACATGATAGTTTATAATGTAAGTGGAGCAACACTTACAAAATTTTATAATTAAACACAGTTCGGCATTCTTCGACACATATAACAGTGTATAATGTAAGGTAATGAATGTAACTGGAGTGGTGCTTATGACCTTGACAGACTGACCCTCGGAACGGGGAGTAATTATACGTAAATTAAGATTTAAAGAAAAAGAAAAGGAGCAAATTTTATGAAGAAAAAACTTTTAAAGCATTTCGTAAGTATTGCAGCAGCAATATATGTGGCGGGGTTACTGACTGTTTGCAGTATGGCTTATATTTATTACAGCGGCGGACATGATACTGCCTATTTAGAAATCAATAACACAGCTTTGTCTATTACTATGGGTTTTGTATATCTCAGAGCCTGTAGTGCTTGGCAAAATACGTCAACGCCTGCTGTAGTCACTACAAATAATAACCAAACAGATCATATAATTCAAAGCGGTTATTACGATGAAGATTGGTATGGACTATATTCTCCAAGTGGTTATTTGAGTAACGGAAGAGCTACCAAGTTTGAAATATCGTTCAATATGATTGGAACATCCACTGATAATAATTATAGGCAAAGTGTGATTGTCCATGAAATTGGTCATGCCTTATGTTTGGATGATAATCCGTCTTATAAGGTTGGTCCAATTAATGATTCCATAATGAACTATGACC
>JAISVP010000151.1 GCA_031271475.1 Oscillospiraceae bacterium
GTAAACGCAAATTGAACGGAAACTGAAAGGTTTTCAAACTGCTTTGAAATATCTTTGTCAAGTTCAATAAGAATATCACCTGCCGTGACAAATTCCAGCGCAAAATTTTTGTCAATAGCAATAAACTTACCGGGATCCATAGCCGCACACTTGACAAATTCTATGCCGCAGGGCAGAACCGTTCCGTCCAAATTCAAACTTGCAGTCTCCTTAAACTCATCAAGCATGAGAAATCTTGCAACAGTCGAAGGATTGGCTATAATCGTCGTCATGTCAAACTCACTGAATGAAGCGTAAATGTCCATAATATCTTCAAAAATGAACGCATCTCGCACTCCTGACGTGTAAGTGGATGTCAGTTTGCTCAACTCTTCAACTGCTTGGTTTAAAAGTGCAGCCGAAATGCTTCTGCCGAATGCCTTAAGACCGACCGCGAGGAAATCAAGCCTGCCTTTACGAACAACTTCATACGGCATATTCAGTATTTTCCCGATTTTTTTGAGTTCATACACAGCGCCTCGGGTTACATTCTGAGGCGGTAAAACTCCGCCCGGAGCCGTCCCCGTAAGCGTAGCAGTCGGAACATATCCCATGTTGATTCCATGTATCGCGTCATCCTCAGAATGGGTCGTGACAGCCGTAATTTTCTCCAAAGGACTGCCCTCAAATCCCTGTTTTATGGCACGTTTGACGAATTCCGGAAACAGTACGGCAGACTGAGTGCTCTCAAAAAACTTTTCAACAGTATCGCAATCTTCGCCAAAAGTTTTTATATCAAAGCGTTTAAGCTGCCTTTCATACGCATCCAACTGCGACAGCGGCGTGCCTGCATAATTTTCAGTGGGGTCAATTTCCTCCAATGCTTGGGTAAAAGTCTTTCCTGTAAGATTGTACATTCCTTTTTCCAACGTAATTTCCTTATACATAATAATATCTCCTTTTTTAATCACGGGGTAATTTCCCGCGTAATTTCGTATTTTACTTGCTTTATGAAGTCAACTTTCCGCTGACGTTTCACGTTCTAATTTTTCAGCCTGTGCATTCTTAAGTCTGGCTTCCGCCAAACTGCGTTCATCCTGTAAGTTAATATTTTCCCATTCCACTGCGGCAGTAGATTCAGACCCGATACTGCGAAGAAAAGCCGTTGCGATTTTCACAATAACCGGAGTAAGTCTTCGGCGGTAATATTCCAGTTCCGATGTCAGAATATCAGCCTGCTGTGCCGACATTCTCTCAGTTGAAGACCAAGACAAACCAAGCAAAAACGGTGGAATTGCGAGCTTTGATACTATCTGTTCAAGCAATTGCCTGACTGGGATATTAGTGTCAAACAACTGATTTTCTGACCCAATAACCTTAATCCCAACATCTCCCACTGCAATAAAGTCACGGATTTCTCCGCTTCTTGCAGCATTCATACCGCTTGACCATTCCTGAGCGATTTGCTGTGCCCGGTCTTTTGCAAGCGCTTTTTCTCCCGGATCATTGCCGGGATTATAGGTTACGGCATATCGGATATTTCCGGCACGTTCGAAATTGTTTTCAATACATTCGAAAATTTTAAGCAAAGTACGGCTTACTGCCGGCAATCCCTTAAGTACGGAATTTCCGTAAATATCACCCGAACGTGTATTTATTGCAGAAAACAGAATCAATTCCGGATGCAGGATTTTATGCCGCTGACCGTCCGGAGCAACAACACAGTAAACCTTTTTTGACGGGGTAGAATTCGGATGAATTTCAAATTCTCCTATTTTTCCGTTGCCAAGACCGGCAATTTTAAGCGTGTCCGGATCAGTCATAATCTCCCCGACAGCATTCCCGTACATAAGTAAACTGTCCAAAAAAACGTCGGTAAACGCATACAGGGACTTTCCGGACATCCCCACATTGACGTTCATAACGAAATCATCCAGTTCATCTTGCAAATTTTCATCCGAACACACAAGTTTATAACACCCGGCGAGCCGAATTATCTTGCAAATTGCCGCATCTATAATCGGAACGGCATCTCTGAGATGTTCATACAGCCTGTACTCGGTCTGGATTGCAGTAGGCGGATGCTCACGCCGCCGTGCTGCCGATACCGCAATAGTATCCGAAACAGGCAGCTTTTTCTTAAACAAGCCCATTTATTTTTTCACCTCCTCCCATTGGCGGCCGGGAGCCCCGGCGGATCTGCGAACTGGCGAATGTTCCACGTGGAACATTCCGGGTTCCCCGCCATTGTTAACGTGCCAGACTTGCGACAAAGAAACCGTCCTGCGTGGGTGCAGACATCAGCGTGCTGACAAAATAGCGGATATCGTCCATAGCATGGTCGTTTTCTTTAATCGGTATGTCAGTGCCGGACTTCTCGCTCCATGAATAAAGATAGAATTCACGGATTGTGTCTTTGCAGGATTCATGGAACAGGATTCTGGATTGTTTGAGCGCGTCCCCGACACGGCGTATTCCGCTGAGCACATCGTTTTTTGCCGGAATTACCGTATACTTCCCATGCCTGCGTATGCACTCAATAAAGCTTGCGGCGGACGGGTCAACCGTAACGGATTCAATGTCCAAGCCCTCGGTAAGTTCTTCAAGCGCGGCGTAATGTTCCTCATCCGTGCGGGAAATTCCCGCGGATTTTGAGGAATAATAGTATTCCTTGATACGGTGCCATTTGTCTTCGCTTTTCCCCCAAAGCCCAAAGGATGCCGGATTGACAGTGCCGTAATCACAGGAAACCTGATAGCTTTCATAGACGGGATGTTCCGAAAAAACATGAGTTTCTTCGTTAAACATCGGGTAAACCACA
>JAISVP010000192.1 GCA_031271475.1 Oscillospiraceae bacterium
ATTTACAACCCGTCCGTCAATAAGCCCTTCAATGCCGTTAAGAGCACCGTATATCCCGCAGGTTTCATTGGATGTTAACCGTTTAAAAGCGCCGGCGACAGTTGCGTTAAGAGCACAGGTAGGCCCGCCGGACGTGGCAATTATTACATTCATGATGAAAATTCTCCAAACACTTTTTTCCGGACGCATGAACACGCCGCCACAGTTATTTTACACCATTTCAGACAGGATGTCAAGTAACCGCGGCAAGCTTAAGTATTTTTTTATTACACCATTCCAGACCGGATGTCAAGTGACCGCGGCAAGCTTAAGTATTTTTTTATTAAACCGTTCCAGACCGAATGTCAAGTAACCGCGGCAAGCTTAAGTATTTTTTATTAAACCGTTTCAGTATTTTCCCGCAGGGACGCATTTTATTAACCGCAAAATTCCGTTTGCAGTTAATATACATCAGGAATCCGCTGTCAGTTTTAAGTTAATCTGCATATACTGTATGTAACTGAATGCGATAAGCAGCGGGTAAAAAAATGAAAGAAACATATTTTTTAGGGGGAATAACTTCGGAAGGGTTTCACACAAGGTTCACGGAACTGTTAAACCACCCGGATTACTATGCGTATATACTTAAAGGCGGGCCGGGAACAGGAAAATCCACGCTTATGAAAAAAATAGCGGCGGAAGCCATAGAGGCGGAAGAAGACGCGGAACTGTTTTACTGTTCGTCAGACCCGGAATCACTTGACGCAGTGGTGCTTCGCGGACGTAAAATTATAGTAGCGGACGGAACGGCGCCGCATATTTTTGAGCCGGTATATCCGGGAATTAACGGAGAGATTATTAATTTAGGATCTTTACTGAATAAATCGAAGCTCTCCGTACATTTTGGAAAAATAACAGAATATACTAATGAAAGCAAGCGGTTCCGTGAACGGGTAAACCGTCTTGTACGCGGCGCGGCATCCGTTAACAGCGATATATACAACATGGCATATGAAGCCTTAAACACGGATAAACTTACAGCATACTGCAATGATTTTGCAGCCCGGCATATAACCGTAAAGAACCGGTATAAAAGCACTCCGGGCAAACTTTCCTACAGACAGCTGTCGGCACTGACGCTTAACGGTTACACCACAATGCCTGTAAGTGAAAAATACACGGCATATACAGTAAAAGATCCGTTTTTTGCCGCATCCGATTTCTTTTTAAGGCTTTTGGCGGAATACGCGCTTAACATGGGAATAGACGTAACGGTAAGCGAATTTACTTTAATTCCGAATTTCACTTTTGAATATGTACTGCTTAAAGATCACGGCATAGCGCCGGGCATTTCATGTATAAGCCTTAAGAATTTTTATGACAGCACAAAACTGTCAATGAATAAAGAAAAACTCATATTCAGCAAAAAACTTTCAAGGGAACTTTCCAAAGGCGCCGCCGAAAATATGCAATGCGCCCTTGAATTTCACAACAAAACGGAAGAATTCTACTCAGACGCAATGAATTGGGACGGACTGAAAACTGTCTTACCATTTTAACCCGGCGGGGCTCCCTGCAAATTTTTCCGGCTTTCGATTAAAAAAATTTGAAAAAAAGTGTTGCAAAATAATTGACCTTAGTGTATAATGTAGACGGGCAACGGCAAATGCAGTATATTTCCGATATATTTATGAGCCGCCGGGAGCCCCGGCGGGCGGGGAGCCCCCGCAGGCATATCGCGAGAACAGCACCGATTTGGCTTTAAATCGCCGCGTCACCGCATAGTACCAGCCCACGCCGGAACTCTGAAAATCGGAGAGGTAAAGAAAAAATGCGGCTTAAAAAAAGAGAACACGCGGCTTAAAAAAAGAGAGGAGGATAAAGGGATGAACAGAATATACAAGAGATGGTTAAAGTACGTAACGGACAGGGAATTGGAAAGAGAACTTTTCGCAATGGAATACCAAAAGGAACTGATAGAGGACTGTTTTTACAAGAATTTAGAATTTGGAACAGGAGGACTTCGTGGGATAATAGGGCCGGGAACTAACCGGATGAATATCTATACAGTCCGCAAAGCAACGCAGGGACTGGCGAATTATCTTTTAAGCAAGGTATCGGAACCCGAAAAAGAAAAGCGGGTGGCAATAGCATATGACACACGCAACAAGTCGAATTTATTTGCGAAATCGGCAGCGGAAGTTCTTGCGGCAAACGGAATAAGGGTGTTTATATCGGACGGACCTTTGCCGACGCCGATGCTGTCGTTTGCCGTAAGGGATTTACAGTGTGACGCAGGGATTTGTATTACGGCAAGCCACAACCCGGCGGCATACAACGGTTACAAAGCATACGGAGCGGACGGCTGTCAGTTAGGACTTAAAGCCTCGGCGGAAGTTACTGAAAGCATAGACGCGGTGGATGTTTTTAAGAATGTAAAGTTCACAGCGTTTAACCCGGCGTTCAAAGAAGGGAAGATAAGGTTCATCGGCAGGGATACTTTTGAGAGGTATTACACTTGCGTGCTTGGGCAGAGGATTAACCACGGAGTATTCACGCCGTCAGTAATGAGCGTTGACCAGCAGACAGGACGCGCGGCAGGAGCATCATGGGATATATACCGGGGAACCGACCGTCAGTTCAGCGACTTGGACGAGCGGGAGAAAGCGCCGGGCATATTGAAGGTAGTGTACACGCCGTTAAACGGCGCGGGGAATATGCACGTACGTGAAATACTCAAAAGGACAGGCATAACGGATATAACGGTTGTTCCGGAACAGGAAAACCCGGACGGGAATTTCACAACCTGTCCGTACCCGAATCCGGAAACGAAAGAGGCATTGGCGGTAGGGCTTAAGCTTTGCAATACAGTATTCCCGGATTTATTTTTAGCAACAGATCCGGACAGCGACAGAATAGGAATAGCGGTAAAGGACAAAGAGGATAATTTTGAGATATTTTCGGGCAATGACGTAGGCGCGCTGCTATTTGAATACATTTGCATGGAAAGAACGCGAATGGGAATAATGCCGGACAGACCCGTTGCGGTAAAGACGGTAGTGACCACGGATATTATTTACCCGATAGCAAGAACATACGGAGTAGATGTAATTAATGTGCTCACAGGGTTTAAGTTCATAGGTGAACAGATAGGAATACTTGAGTCAAGAGGCGAACAGTCGAGATATATTTTTGGATTTGAAGAGAGCTGCGGGTATCTTGCGGGAACATACGCAAGGGATAAAGACGCAATAGTAGCGGCAATGCTGATTTGTGAAATGGCGGCGAAATACCGCCGGGACGGAAAGACGCTTATAGACGCAAGGGAAGAGATGTTCCGGAAGTACGGGTATTATGTAAACACGCAGAAGAGTTTTGAATTTGAAGGTGAAGCAGGCGGCGAAAAGATGAAGAACATCATGGCAGATTTAAGGATAAAGCCGCCGTACAAGATAGCGGGACTTCAGGTAATACGGGTAAGCGATTACTTAGCGGGCACAGTAAGGGATCTTCACACAGGCAAAGTGTCGTTAATTAATCTTCCGAAATCGGATGTGCTTGCATTCACGCTTGATCACAATTGCAGTATAACCATCCGACCTTCCGGAACTGAACCGAAGATAAAGGTATATTATTCCGCGGCGGGAATTTCAAGGAAGAGTGCGGAAACGCTTTCAGAGAATTTACGCAAATCCGAGCTATTCCAATGAAACCGGGAAGCCCCGGCGGGCTGTTTTTATGGAACTGCCGTTCCGGGGTTTTTATGGAATTGCATTCCACACCTGTGTGAAGGGGAACACCATGGGGGCGGGGGCAAAAAAAGCCTGCAAAAGCCGCACCCCCGCCCCCAAGGTTTTCCCCCTCAC
>JAISVP010000082.1 GCA_031271475.1 Oscillospiraceae bacterium
TGGTTTTCAACCCGGCAGGTGTGTTGATTTGCGGCGGTTGGGTGGTGTCGCTCTTGAACGCCTGTCTTTTCTTGGCACACATTGCCTTATAATCGCATTTAGAACAATTTGCGGAACAGGCTCTCATAGGAAAGTCATCGCGTAATATTCCTTTAACAGCCCATTCTATTGCTCCGATTGCTTTTTGCACCGATTATTCGTCAACAGGTACTTCCACACGTTTATTGTTCTTAAGTGTATGGACAAATCCCGTTTTAGCGTTCTGCCCTATGACCTCGCGTGCGGCTTTTGAATAAAGTTGAACCTGCACGGACATTTCACGCCAGTCGTATTCCGTGATGTCGTTCGGGATTTCCATCGACTTAAAATCAATAACCTCAGCCGATTGAATTTGTTGCCTTTCGTCTTCTTTGAGAATTAAATCAATCGCCCCTGTTATTAGGGCGTCCTCGACCGATAATTCAAAACGAACCTCATCCTGACGTAAGCGACAGAAGTCTCTTCCATGGTCACGAACATATAGCTTCATTATCTTGTCAACCAGCGTCTTCGCACGTTCATAAGAACCCGGATGATTCTTAGGGTCGTTGCTTGGGAACACATGCTTCAACATAAAAGTTGATTCTACCATCTGAGTAATTTCATCTGCAGTCGGTACTCGGTCCCTATATCGTTGATGCAACCTCTCCAGAATTGTGTGTGTTGTTTGTCCAAAACCAAAGAGTTCCGGTACGGTGGCGTTGTAGCCATAGATGCTCTGAAGCTTATACATAAACGGACAGGTCAGATAGCTCTTTACCGACGAAAAGTCAGTCGGTAATTCGTTATCGTCAAAACGAGGTTGAGGCTCTATTTTCTCAGACAAACTTGTCAGAGACTGTTCTTCTGTCATTTGTGAATGCGTTAAGTTTATTATAAATGCCGACCGTTTTTTGGCATTCTTTAAGCCCGGGTGGCGCTCGCTTCCGCTCAGGTATAAAACCCGCTCTGCTCGCGTGACTGCTGTATAGAACAGTCGCGCTTCATCCTCTTGGCGGCTACCGTACGCACCTCGATTTTTTGCCGCACGCATCAAAGGCTCTGGTATAAGACCTTTGTATTCGCTTTTTTTGCCCGGAAATCTCTGACTAACCATATCCACTACGAACACAACGGGAAACTCAAGTCCTTTAACCTTGTGAATGGTTGAAACACTCACAGCATCAGTCTTTGCGATGTAGTCAGGGTTTTCAAGTTCGTAACCTTGTGCAATATTCCGGAAAAAATTAATCATTTCACGGTAACGCCATCTGTCATCAATGCTGATATAGGTCTGCTCGACATCCTTGATAATGTCGCTAAAAAGACCCAAATCACGCAATGCGGTCTCATCCTTCAAATCACGAAGCATAAGCGCGTCAGCAAGCTGATGCAGAAAATTCTGTGGATAAACTTTGCGTCTGCCAACCGCATAAATATTTTGAAACCACTCCTGCAGCACACGGAAGTATTGCTCTTTTTTCGCTGTTGGAAAGTTAGGTATCATAATCCACCTCACCCTTATCAAACGACTGTATTAAATGATAAGCCAGACGCCCGCCCTGATGTCCCGAATTTTTCTTTGTCCATTCAAATTCAACCGCCGCCGTTTCTGCGGAACAGGCGAACGACGACACAAGCAGCCTGCCGTCTGTTTTGGCGGGATTGGTGATATAATCAACCGACTTTTTCAGGGTAGTCTGGATAGGATGGATTTTTGTAACCGCCATACTTCCTCCTGTTTTTCTTTGAGCAATTCAATATCCTCACCGTAAATATTATCGGTTGAATTTACCCTCTTTGCAATTTGGTTTATACTGTTTGAGATGTGCTGTAATGATGAATTTATTTCACGGAACATAGAATAATCTACGTTTAAAATATAAATTTTATTCCTATACTATTATATCATATTCCAATTCCATAGTAAAGAATTTTATTACATTTTTTCAGCAACATTGGTTACCTCAATACATTTCGCCCTTGCTCTTTCAACGGTGTACGCTGTACCGCCTGCGGCTTGTGTAAGATAGCAAATACAGTATTGACTATGCTCGACAAGGTAACGGTTTCTGCTGTGCATACAGCCGTTGTAATACGTCTGTGAGAGCGTTATAAACTCATCGGCTTTGCTCAGTATATCATAATAAACCGATTTGTCTTTTTCGTTCCAGTTCCTCGTTTGCGCTTCGGGCGGGCAGGGTAAAACTAAGTGAAGTTTAATCTGCGGATATTCCGGTTTCAAGTCCAAAATCAGCAATGCCGAAAGTGTATCGAATCCAACGGCTCCACCTGCGAAATAGTCCGTCACCCCTCTCTTTATCAAGTCTATAACCTCACGCTTTGTTATCTCCTGTATAACAGCGGGATTTTCCAGTTTTCGATGTCCTGTAAAACAACAATTGGTTGTCATTTTTATAAAATCTCCTTATAATTAGATTATCACCTGTGGGATATATCGTAAATATATTATATCACATTTCTAACAATTTACGATATATCCCACGCATAATTTTTTAAAATTTGTTAAAATTGATATACGGTATATCGTAAGGGAGAGATGATTTTGTTATGAATGTCAAAGAGGCAGTAGAAAAAAGGATAATTGAATTATGCGCCGAACACAATTTAGCGATAAATGCCCTTGCGAACACCTCAGGTGTTTCGCCCTCGACAATATACAGTATGCTGAATACGAAAAGTAAAAATCCGGGTGTTGTATC
>JAISVP010000014.1 GCA_031271475.1 Oscillospiraceae bacterium
ATACAGCGGAATGTCGAACCCGAATACCAGCTGGGAGACATGCAGCTTAAGAAAGTATCTTAACGGTCCGTTCCTGCAAACATTTTTCAGCGAGAGAGACCGGGCAAGGATAGTCCCTACGGCAATTCCGAATCCGGGCAATATGCGTTACGCACCCGACAAACCCCGCAGGGAAACCCTTGACAACATATTCCTTTTAAGTCTTGACGAAGTTTGCAAGTATTTCGGCGACAGCACAGCTTTACTTAACGCCGAGGCACGCGAATGGCGCTGGATAGACGATGAAAACAACCAGAACAGAATAGCAAGAACGCTTGATAAGAACCACTGGTGGTGGACCCGCACAAGCGGAAGAGATCAAAGATGGGCTGTAAACGTAAGTTTTGACGGCGTTATTGATCCCGACGGACTGTGGGCAAACCATATCGACGGCGGTGTACGTCCCGCGCTTTGGATGAAAATCGACGAATAGTCCGAGTCCGTTTTGACCGGATCGGCGGCGGCGTACGTCCCGCATTTTGGATGAAGACCGACGAGTAGTTCCGTGATAAACAGTCCGTTTTTACCGAATCGACGGCGGCGTACGTCCCGCACTTTGGATGAAAATCGACGAATAGTCCCGTGATAAACAGTCCGTTTTTACAGGAATAACCGGAATAAAAGGCTAAAAAAGGCCGGCTTACACAGCCGGCTTTTGTGCTGTGTGAGTATTTTTGTTTTCAATAAAAAATGCCGCAAATCAATCCTTACAAACACCCCCGGCATAGCATAGAATATGTGTCCTAAGCCTGTCCATACAAAAAAGCCGTACGCAAACCGCAAAAAATTGTGCATTATGCCCAATCTTTTTGGGATGTTTTTCAAATCCGCTTGACAGGCAATAAAGCTTGTGCTATAATAGCAGATACAGCGTTCACTGAAAAGTATGCTGAATAACAGATATCATAGGAGGTGACTATAGAGAATGAAGAAAACATTAGCCTTAATTGCGGCAGTAATAATGGCAGGTGCGGCATTGACAGCCTGTACTGATCCCGCAACCGATACTCCGAGCACAACAACAGCAGCTACAACAGCAGCAGCCGGCGGTCTTGACGATGCAGAAGATGCGGCAGAAACCACAGCAGCAGACGCGGCGGAAACCACAGAAGCAGCAGCAGAATAGGACTTTTCGGGTAAATGAGTGTTAAGAAGGGATATTAGGTTATGAAGAGTAAAACGGTTGCGATAATTTTATCCGCACTTTTGGGTGAATTTGGAATCGACAGGTTTTATCTTGGATATATTGGCCTCGGGGTTCTTAAACTCATCACCGCCGGAGGATTCGGTATTTGGTGGCTGATTGATCTTATTTTGATTGCGTCCGGAAATATGACGGATTCCGACGGCAATATGTTGGAATAGTACAAACACCGCATATCTTTTGCGGAGTTGTTTCCGCTGTTTTGACGGATGGTTTTTCCGGTTATACAAAGTCGGAATCTTGCGGGTAAATGCTATTTACAGTAATTTCGGTGAGAACGGGCGAAGTAAAGTTCTCACCGCCGTACCTGCGAAAATTTTTGAAAAGCATAGCGGAAAACATACGTTAAACCACCGGAATTCAGTTACCGCGGGACTTGCAGTGTGCAAAGGGATAAAAAAGGACGCCATGCAGGCGTCCTTTTCATTAGGAACTTATTTCCCGGCAATTCCTTAGGAAATAATTTTCTTAACAGTCAGCATATTTTTACCCGACTCAAAGCGGTATTCCACAGTGTCCATAATTTTTTTAACCATAAAAATGCCCAATCCGCCGATAGGCCGCTCATCAGCACCCGCGAGTATATCCGGATCCGGTTTATCAAGGGGATTGTACGGAATTCCGCCGTCGGTAAATTCAACGGTTACCGATCCGGAATCCGCCGTTACACGGATCAGCGCCTCGCCTTTGCCTTCGGCTTCGTAGGCGTAATGGGCAATATTAACAAAAATTTCCTCAACAGCTATAGAAATCTGCACCTGAACCGGCGGGGATATTCCGGCACATTCCATATGTTCGGTCACAAAATCAAGCACAGCGTGCAAATTATCGCTTCTTGCAGTTATTTTAAGTTCTTTCATCATATTTTCTTTCTGACTGAGCCGTTAGAGCCTGTTCAATATCTTTTTGTGATTGTGCTTTTTGGTAAATTTTTGGCTTTTCTAGGCAAAAATCCGCAGTAATGCTTGCGCCTTACAAGGAATTTTAACGCTGAAAAACGGAAATTTTGCTAAAAATGACACTTGCCAAAAGATATTGAACAGGCTCTTAGAAACGAACTGTATTTTTCAGTCTAAGTAATATAGGTAATTATAGCATATAACCGAACATATTTCAATACCGGCGGAAGATAAAATAAAAAATAAAATGCTTGACAATCATTTCTGAATATGGTATAATGGTATGACTTAAAATAACAGGCTCTTCAGGGGACAGTGCAGCAGTGCCTGAGAGGTTTAATTTTTGATGAGGGTAAAATTTAAACCGCTATGGAATTGTTACTGTACTGTTTTACCGTGTAAACAGCAGTGTGTTTCGCAAGAAACGCACCGGACACCGTTGCTTTGCCGCGGCGTTCAAGAGTATAAAAAGCGGGAGGAAATGCGGCAATGCTCGCAGTAATGGGATACGGAACCGTAGGCTCCGGAATATTGGAACTTTTTTACAAAAACAAAGAAAATATTATAAAGAAAGCCGGGAAGGATACGGATATAAAGTATATTTTGGATATAAGAGAATTTCCCGGCAGTCCGTATGAAGATAAATTTATAAAGGATATTTCAGTGATTCTGGAAGACCCTGAAATCACGGCAGTAGCCGAATGCATGGGCGGACTTCAGCCGGCATACAGTTTTGTTAAGGCATGTCTTGAAAAAGGTAAAAGTGTTTGCACATCCAACAAAGAACTCGTAGCCGCAAAGGGCGCACAGCTGCTGAAAATTGCCAAAGAGAATAAATGCAATTTCTTTTTTGAGGCAAGCGTGGGAGGTGCCATTCCGGTAATACGCCCGCTGCACAGATGCCTTGCGGCAAATGAAATTACGGAAATTACGGGCATACTTAACGGCACAACAAACTATATCCTTACAAAGATGTTTAATGAAAATATGACATTCGGCAGTGCGCTTGAACTTGCCCAGAATTTAGGATATGCCGAAAAGGATCCCACGGATGATATTGACGGCAGCGATGCGTGCCGAAAAATCTGCATACTTGCGTCTTTGGCATTCGGCAGACATGTCTACCCGGATACGGTGTATGTAAAAGGAATCCGGGGAATTGACCGTGAAGATATAAAACTGGCGGCGGAAGCTAACTGCCATATAAAACTGATTGCACAGGCAAAGAAACTTAACGGCGGGCAGCTTGAAATCTCAGTACAGCCCCGGCTTATCGGATATGACAACCCGATGTCACAGGTAAGCGGCGTGTTCAATGCCGTTACGGTTTTCGGGGACGCCATAGACAGGGTAATGTTTTACGGCAAAGGCGCGGGAAAGCTTCCGACGGCAAGTGCGGTAATCGCGGACTTAATAGAGGCCGTAAAGCATGACAGAACCGTGTTTTCACAGGATTGGGACGATACGGACGGTTCGTTTACAGTGCCGTATTCCGAAACATTCGCGGAAATGTACTACAGAGTACACGGGAACAGTGCGGCGGAAACTGTCCGGAATATTTTCGGAAGTGTCAGATTTATCAAAGAGAACAGCCCCGAAACGGCATTCATAACGGATCAGATCAGAATGTCGGATGCACAGCTGTATAAGGAGCGGCTTGCGGAACGCGGAATTGAAGTCCGCGCCGAATATGCCGTAACCGGCAGCTGACAGTGCCTTAACGGATTCGCCGTGAGTGAGTATTAACTGTTAAATTTCACACATAGGAGCACTAAATGAACTATACTTTGGGTATTGACGTCGGTTCAACCACCGTAAAGACAGTAATGCTTGACGGTGATAAAAACATCGTGTATTCGGAATATGAACGTCATTATTCCAAAGTACAGGAAACGGCGGCGGCACAAATTGAAAAGCTTGCAGAAAAATATCCCGATATACGGGTAAAGGCGGCCGTTACGGGATCGGCGGGGCTTGGACTTTCCGGAAGTGCGCAGCTTCCGTTTGTACAGGAAGTATATGCGGCGACAGTAGCGGTAAAGGAAGATTATCCCGATGCGGATTCCGTTGTGGAATTAGGCGGAGAGGATGCAAAAATTATTTTCCTTACGGGGGGACTTGAACAGAGAATGAACGGTTCGTGTGCGGGAGGCACGGGTGCGTTTATAGACCAAATGGCGACTTTATGGGGGATTTCCACACCCGAGATGGACAAACTCTCACTGAATGCAAAAAAAACATATCCGATAGCCTCCAGATGCGGGGTATTTGCAAAATCTGACATACAGCCTTTGCTTAATCAGGGAGCGGCACGCGAAGATATTGCCGCAAGTATTTTCCAGGCAGTGGTCGACCAGACTGTGTCGGGACTCGCGCAAGGACGCACAATCGAAGGGAAAGTACTGTTTTTAGGCGGGCCGCTGTCGTTTCTGCAAGGGTTAAGGAAAGCGTTTAAGACAACGCTTAATTTAGAGGAAGGCGCGGTTTTTCCGGATAACGCACCTGTGTTTATGGCATACGGAAGCGCGCTTTTTGCGGCAAACAGCGAGGATGTTTTCACGCTTGAAGAAGTTGCGTACAAGATAAAACACGCTAAAATGGCAGGAATCACCACCACCGGCGAAAGACTGTTTGAATCGCATCAGGCTTATGAAGAATTTATTTCACGGCATCAGAAAAACGATTTGAACTATGCGGATATACGCACTTACAAAGGGGATGCGTATTTGGGAATTGACGCCGGTTCGACTACTACTAAAATGGTATTAATCACGGAAAAAGGCGATTTGCTGTATAAATACTATGCCCCGAACAAGGGTGAACCTCTTGACAGAATCACGGACAAATTAAGGGAACTGTATGCGGTTAAGAATGAAGGAACCGTGATTAAAGGCTCCGCCGTCACAGGCTACGGCGAGGAATTGCTGAAAGCCGGACTGTCCGTGGACTGCGGCGTGGTAGAAACCGTGGCACATTTCAAAGCGGCGGCATACTTTAAGAATGACGTTGATTTCATAATAGACATCGGCGGACAGGATATAAAATGTTTTAAAATCAAAATGGGCGCGATTGACAGCATTATGCTTAATGAGGCGTGTTCCTCGGGGTGCGGCTCTTTTATACAGACTTTTGCGGAAGCTTTGGGGTATAATATAGAAGAGTTTTCAAAACTCGGACTGTTTGCAAAAAATCCTGTGGATTTAGGTTCACGCTGTACCGTATTTATGAACAGCAGTGTAAAGCAGGCACAGAAAGACGGAGCTTCCGTTGAAGATATTTCCGCAGGGCTTTCCATGTCCGTAATAAAAAACGCGGTATACAAGGTAATCCGCGCGCATTCGGCTGACGAACTGGGCAAGAACATTGTCGTACAGGGGGGAACTTTCCTCAATGACGCGATTTTGCGTTCATTTGAAATGGAATTGGGCAGGAATGTAATAAGACCGTCCATATCCGGACTTATGGGTGCGTTCGGCGCGGCACTGTATGCCAAAGAAAAAGCGGAGCATAACAGCCGGGAAACCCGGACGGGGTTAATCACCCCGGAGGAACTCGAACATTTCTCGTATAAATCGGAAACGGCGCACTGTAAAGGCTGTACGGCAAACTGCACGCTTAATATTATAACATTCAGTAACGGACGCAAATTTATATCCGGGAACCGCTGTGAAAGAGGTGCGGGTATAAAAACGCCGTCCGGTCCGCTGTGTATGTATGAATACAAGCGTGAGAAATTAAACGCAATGCGTCAGAGCAAAGTCGTTAAGGCAAAAGCAAAAGTCGGACTGCCTTTGGTGCTGAACTTTTATGAATTAATGCCGTTTTGGAAGACCTTCTTTGAGGAATTGGGATTCCAGACGGTAATTTCGGATGAAAGCACAAGAGAAACCTTTGATACAGGACTGCATACCAGTACGTCTGACACGGTAGGTTATCCCGCACAAGTACTCCACGGGCATATTGAGGATCTGCTGGAAAAGGGTGCGGATTTCATTTTCTATCCGTGTATGACTTTTAACATAGACGACAGCAGCGGTGTAAATCATTACAACTGTCCGCTTGTGGCATACTATCCGGAACTGATTGCCGCCAATAACCCAAAACTGAATGCCGACAATTTTCTGTACCCGTATCTGGACTTAAACAGCAAAGAAAATGCGGCAAGTGTAATGCGCAAGACGCTTTGCAAATATAATTTACAAAGCGGTAAAATTTCCGCGGCGCTGACAAAAAGTTATGCGGCATTGGATGAGTTCATGAAAGACATCGCAAATCAGGGAGAGGAAGTCATTGCAAAGGCAAGGGCACAGGGAAAGAATATAATCCTTTTATGCGGCAGACCGTATCATGCGGACGCTGAAATAAATCACGGTATAAACAAGTTAATAACCGGGTTGGGAATGGCAGTAATCGCGGAAGACTCGCTGGTACATCTGGGGAAAGCCGAAAACTTAGGGATTTTAAATCAGTGGACTTATCACGCAAGGATATTTAATGCCGTAGAATATGCCCTGACGCAGCCGGACATCTATGTTATACAGCTTGTGTCATTCGGGTGCGGAATTGACTCAATCATCGGCGATGAGGTAATGGAACGGCTTGAAAGGTCGGGCAGACTTTATACACAGCTGAAAATAGACGAAATCAATAACTTAGGAGCGGCAAAAATCAGAATCCGCAGTCTTATGGCGGCAATGGGCGATAAGTGATGATAAAAATCAGACATCCCCGGAGCGGAATTTTGCGGAAAAATTATATAGCCGTTTCTAACGGCTGCGGTCTCGGCTTTGCCCAGACCCCCGCACGTAAATGCGTGCGTCAGTGAGAACTTCGCTTAGCGACGTTCCCGATCGGAATTACTGTATTAAAGAGAGGAGGTGAGAGAATGGGAAGCACGTGGAAAAAATGGGCCAGAGCAATATTAATAGTTGCGGCAATTCTGGCAGCGGTATGGTTTGGATTTTCCGGAATTTACGGAACTATATGCGGAGATACTAAAGTTGAACGCGGTTTAAGCGCAACGGAAACTGTAGAAAAGTTCTTCAAATACTGGGGCGACGGTAATATGAAGGGCAGAGAAGTAATCTGTGTGGGCACAGAACCGGGATCGGCAGGCGAAAAATTCCAAACTTCGAAAAACTTTGACGTTAACGGACTGTTCTGTACATTTACAGTCCATAAAGACAAGTTTTAAGCGATAAGTCTTTATGACACAAAGAAGAAATTCACGCAGAAAGTTTTAGATAATTTCTATGAATTCCACTATATGAAGATACCGTTTGCATTGGAAAGCAGCTTTGACGGCGGTGAAAAAACCGGACTGAGTGACGGTGCGTATGCGGGCGCGAAAGTACTTTTGGTTAGAGAAGAGTATGAAGGCGACTGGAGAATTTACAGTTTTACAACAGAAGATTAGGCTGGGAATAATCTACAGTTTTACGGCAGAAGATTAGGCTGGGAATAGTCTACAGTTTTACGGCAGAAGATTAGGTTAGAAATAATCTACAGTTTTACGGCAGAAGATTAGGAAACATGTATCACAGCCGTTTCTTACGGCTGTGATACGGGCTTAGCCTGTTATCAATCGAAATTACTGTACCGATATGCAAAAAGGAGTATGAATGACAAAACATCCTCACAGCCCGGCGGCATCGCCGTCTTATCCCGTATTTACTCCGGAAATGAAGAAAACACATTTGATTTTAGTGCCTGATATGCTGACAGTTCATATCGGGCTTATATTGAGTGTGTTTGAAAGCAACGGATATCAAACGCAAATGCTTACAGGAGGCGGGCAGGCTGTTGTAGATGAAGGTTTAAAGAATGTCCATAACGACACTTGTTATCCCGCACTGCTGGTAATCGGACAGTTTATGAATGCGTTAAAAAGCGGTAAATATGACCCGAACAGAATCGCTTTGCTGCTTCCGCAGACAGGAGGAGGATGCCGGGCATCAAATTATATAAGCCTTTTAAGGAAAGCATTAAGAAAAAGTTTTCCGCAAGTACCTGTTATATCATTAAATTTCAGCGGACTTGAGGCGGATTCAAGCATAGAAGTAGACTTAAAGGTGTTTCTGTCATTGCTTGACGCAGTGTTTTACGCCGATATTCTGATGCTTTTATACAACCAATGCAAGCCTTATGAAGTGATTGAAGGACAAACGGACGCGGTAAGGGCAAAATGGAACAAAAGGCTGTCAAGAATATTTAAAAACAAAGGCAAACATAACCGTAATGCGTTTTACAGAAAAATTCTCAAAGAGTTCGGGGAGATTGAACGCAAGTCCGTAACCAAGCCGAAAGTCGGTATAATCGGGGAAATTTACGTAAAGTATTCAGCCCTTGCCAATAACAGTTTAGAAAATTTCCTGCTGACTGAAGGATGCGAACCGGTTGTGCCGCTGTTGTCGGAATTTATTTTGTATGCAACTACGGCAGGTTTTGTCAACGCAAAGCTTTACGGGCATATGAACTCTTCAATCGTGCGGAATT
>JAISVP010000050.1 GCA_031271475.1 Oscillospiraceae bacterium
CAATACCTATTCTGTCGCAATTGCCTTTTGCCAAAACGCTCTCTTTCTCCATATCAATAAGCTGATATTTCAATGATGAACTTCCTGCATTAATTACCAAAATATTCATATTCCCTCCTTTTTTTACGGTTATTCTTTATATTTTTAATATAGCCGTCAGAAACGGCTATATTAACTGTCAACTGTCAAGTCCTTCAGATATTTCTTCTATAATAAATTTCGGACGGTTTTTTATCTCAAGATAAATTTGTGCCAAATACTGTCCTATAATACCAAGAATTAACAAAGTGAATCCGAAACCGAACAGCATAACACACATTTGTGACGCATATCCTGAAACGGCTTCATTCCATACCGCCTGTTTAACTATAACCGCTACAGTATAGATAATTGCCGCAATGCAGGTAATTAACCCGGCTATCGAGGAAATAACCAGCGGCACGGTAGAAAATGCCACAATGCCTTTAAAAGCGTAAATAAGCGAACTGAAAAACGGCAGCTTTGTTTTACCCGCAACACGTTCCATATTCTCAAATGGGATCCATTTCGTTTTAAAACCTACCCAACCGAATATTCCCTTGGAGAAACGCTCACTTTCTTCCAAGGAAAGTATCGCATTAACTACTTTACGGCTCATAAGACGAAAATCACGGGCGCCGTTCATAATATTCACATTGGATATTTTCCCCATAAGCTTATAAAAAACGTTTGCGAACATACTGCGGAAAAACGGTTCTCCCTTACGGTTCTGACGGTACGCCGCCGCACAGTCATATCCTTCCTGTGTGACACAGCGGTACATCTCCGGCAGCAAGTCCGGCGGATCCTGCAAGTCCGCGTCAAGCAATGCCACATAGTCTCCGCCCGCATATGAGAGTCCCGCATACATTGAAGCTTCTTTCCCGAAATTACGCGAAAAAGAAATATACTTAAAACGTGAATCCTTTTGTGCGTATTCACGCATTAACTTAAGCGTACCGTCATGTGAACAGTTATTTACCAGTAACAACTCAAATTCCGCATAATCCATTTTTTCAGCAATTGCCAAAAGCGAACTGTGCAAATACGGCAACGCTTCTTCCTCATTGTAACAAGGAATGACTAAAGATATCTTTTGCTGTTCCATTCGTACCCGCCTTTTTCATTGCTCCAATATTTTAACATTGTCCCTGTCTTTCGTACTGTTCAGTATTCTGACAGAAAACTCTATTGTGTTTTTTACTCCTGTTTCAAGATCCGTTTGAGGTTTCCAACCGTATTTTTCAAAAGCATGGCTGTTTGACAGACAGGTAAATTTGGTAACCTCGCCGTTTAAAGCATCCTCTGAAATCGGATATGACCCTTGATACAGTTCCGGGTAACTGTGCCAAAAATGAGCCGCTTCTCTGTATACCGGCTTAATTGCGCTGCCCATAAGCCTTGCTGTGAGCGTCATAAGTTCGTTAATTGAGTACGTTTTTCCGGAAGATACATTAACTGTATCACAGCCGTTTGCCTTCAGTACTGATTCCGTGAGATCCGTTAAATCACCGACATACACAAAGTCACGCCGCTGTTCTCCGGTGCCGTGAAGTACGGGACTTCTTCCGTGAAAAAGTTCTCTGATAAGATATCCCAGTACAGGCGGCTGGGTGCGTAAACAGTCCAAATGCGGCCCGTATACATTTGCGAACCGCAGGCATACCGTATCCATGCCGTATACATCCGCATATGAGCGGCAAAACTGTTCCGCGGCATATTTTGTAGACGGATAAACCAGACTCGGCGGGATTACATTGCTTTCCACGGACGGAAAATCCGTGTTGTTTTCATAGACTGCCGATGTGCTTGCAAACAGGAATTTCTTAACGCCGTATATGCGGCTTGCTTCTAAAAGATTAACCGTTCCGGTAACATTCACGTCTGCTGCCTGAGCCGGATTCATCTGACAGTCCGGTAACGGAGTAATTGCCGCAATATGGCATACACAGTCAAAGTTATGCTCTTTAAACAGTTTACGTATAAGGTCTGTATCACGAATATCGCCGCGAATAATTTCACTGCGGAAATCATAATCCGGGAAAATTAAATTATCCTCATGTCCGTAAGAAAAGTTATCCAAAAGCAATACTTCGTGTGCGCTTTTTAACATTTTGTATGCTAACTGCGAGCCTATAAATCCGGCGGCTCCGGTAATAAATATCTTCATTTTACCCCCAATAAGCTCATCATTAAATGATCAAAAATCATATGAATATCCTCAGTAATCTGCATACTGTCAACAGGTGCGTGCAAGGATATATCCGCAAGTGCCTTAAGTTTTCCGCCGCTGAATCCTGTAAGACCGATAATTTTACATCCTTCCTGTTTTCCGTATTCTGCGGCATTAATTACATTAGGTGAGTTACCGCTGCCGGATATTGCCATAAGGATATCCGGCTTGCGAAGTCTGCCACGCAGCTGAAATCTGAAAACTTCTTCGTAACCTATATCGTTTGCGATTGCCATAACTGTGGCTATATTGTCATTTAAGCAGTTGAACCGGTATTTTTTTTCTGTGTATTCCGATATTCCTTTATTGAAATCATTTTGAAAATGTGATGCGGTCGCCGCACTGCCCCCATTCCCGAAAACGTAAACTGTTCCGCCGGAATTGCAGGTTTCCGTCAGCAAATTCATAGCGGCGTTAATTGCGTCTGTATCAAGCAAACGTAAAATTGAAATTTCACGCTTAATATATTCCTTTATCCCTTCTGTATAATCCATATTTTAATTTGCGGTTTGCCTTTTCACATTCTTTCCGGATTTCTTTCCGGCATGAACAGGTACCGCAAGTCACCGCCTTTCATTTTTTAGTTTCAGGTTAGGGGTTTCCGGTGATGTACAATGTGCGGGAGTTTATTTTAGTCTACAAAAACCACTCTGCTGCCCTCATGAGAAAATTTAAACGGAATCTGCTGGAATTCTTTTAGAGCCTGTGATACATCTGCCTGTTTTTCCTTTGGAACATAAAACAGCATAAATCCGCCTCCGCCTGCTCCAAGGATTTTTCCGCCCAATGCCCCCGCGTCTGTTCCTTTAGTATACATATCATCAATTTGCGGGTTCGACACACCGCTTGCGAACTGCTTTTTTATTTGCCATGTACGGTGCAGCTGTTCACCCCAAAAATCAACATTGCCTTTTTGCAGCTGTATAACGGCCTGTTCCGCTGTCATTACAAGATCGTCAAGCATAGCGGTCTTATCCTGTATTGTATCAGACTGCTCATTTAAAATCTTATGTGAATCCCTTGCGGTACCCGTATAGAAGAGCATTAGATTTGACTTCAGCTGTTCCATAACTGACTTTTCACAGAGAATAGGGGTAACGCTTACAGTTCCGTCACTAAAAAATTTATATTGGTTAAATCCTCCGTAAGCCACGGCGAACTGATCCTGAATGCCTATACGCTGTCCAAGTTTGTTTATTTCAATATCAATTGCCTGTCTTGCCAAAACTTCCGGACTTCGGCAGAATCCTCTGTGAGCTGCTTCCGATGTACAGTTTAAGTAACTGTACAGGGCATTCAGTACCCCAACGGCAAGTGCGGATGAACTTGCAAGACCAAGACCGGCGTTGCTGAGGGGAATATCCGCCATGTAAATTATTTCAATACCCTTTTCAATCCCTGTGGTTTTCATTGCCTCACGGATTATGTTATGTTTAACCTCAGCAGCTGAACTGACTAACTCGTTCCCGTTATAAACCACGCGCACCATATCGTCAAATTTTTTATTTACCGTAATATAAACATTCATATCCAAACAGGCGCTCAGCACGGTTCCGTATCCGTATTTGGAGTTTTCATAATACCCTGCGAAGTCCGTACCGCCCCCGAAAAAGGATGCACGCAGAGGCGTTTTTGTTATTACCATAAACCCCTACCTTTCTGCTTTTAAAATAATTTTTTGCAAATTGAATTTCATTTGTCTTTTTAAAATAAATTTCCTGCAAAATGGAATTTTATTGTTTCACCGTAATTTCCTTGAAACACAGCCCTCTGACAGATTAACAGCCATTGACTATAAAGGCTGCCGCATCAAGTACGGTACAGTACCTAGGGTCTGTGAGTCTGCATTTACATCCGGCAAGCTGTCCGGCAATTATATCACGCTCATCGTCTCCGACAAGGAAACACTGTGTAAGATCCAGCGAATACTTTTTCTGTGCCTGATACAGCATTCCCGGTAAAGGTTTAC